>NZ_JBSSCC010000018.1:0-60198 GCF_054059455.1 Thermostichus sp. MS-CIW-23
GCGGGATACCGCCATTCTGGTTGGAAACAAACAGAATGCTATCGCTGCATAGTTGAACAGTGATGTTCAGCAGTGTTCAGCGTAAATGTATCAGCGATGCCGCTTGTGGTTGAGGGATGTTCATGGTACGCCGTTTCCCCGTCTGGATTGCTGCTGCCGCCTTGGCAGGAGGGATCGCCTGTACGCAGGCAGCTCCTGTGCAGACTCCTGACCAGGTGGTGAGCACTTTCATCGCTGCTGCCGAGAAGGGGGACTGGGGCACGGCAGACAGCTACCTGACGGAGCGCTTCAGCAATGCCCTCAGGCCGGGATCCCTGCCTTCGATTTGGGGCACGGTGGGGGAGAACGTGCAGGTGCGCAACCAAGAGGTGACCGGGAAGACGGCCTATGTCTGGGTGGAGGGCACCGACTCGCTGGAGGATGCGGCCCAGCGCCTGGGGCTGGATCCCTTGACGTTGCGCAAGTATTTGACCCAGCCGGATCTGGCGGATCCCACCTATCAGCAGTTGGCCCCCCAGTTGGTGGGGATGCGCCTGGAGGGAGAGACGGTAACCTCCCGCGTCAAGATCACCCTCTACCAGCAAGATCGCGGCTGGCGAATTGAAGTGTGGCAGCCGGATAAGCCACCTGCTGCTTCGGGATCCCAGTCGGAAAACCCAGAAGAGACAGAAGCAGCGGATCCCGGTGAAAATTCTGCATCTCCAACCGAGAACCCCTAGGACTGCTACCTGCAGGGAGATTGGGGAGGGTGTGGATGTGAGAGCGTGGTTTTTCTTGGTGCTGGCTCTGCTGCCTCTGGGGGGCTGTTGGCAGGCCAAAACGGCTGAAGAAACGCTGCGGGAGTTTGTCCAGGCGGCCAATGCCCGCGATTTTGCCACCGCAGAAGCCCTGCTCACTCCGCGGCTGCTAAAAGGGATCCCTCCTGGAGCCTTGGATCAATCGTGGCCCTCGGCGGAGGAGTTTACCCTCACCCCCATTCAAGCGGTGGGCAATACAGCCGTTTTCCGGGTGGACTCGATCCTAAAGCCAGAAGCGGTGGTGCCAACGCTTCGCTTCCAGTTCACCGCCGAGGAGCTGCAACGATTTTTAACAGAGCCGGATCGGGAGGATCCCCGGTTTCGCCCTTTTCGCTCTCAGTTGGGCTTCTACGAGCCTTTGCCGGAGGGTCGGCTGCGCGCAGTTATGGAGGTTACCCTCTATCGCCAGGCCCAAGGGTGGCGGGTGGAGTTGGCTCGGCTGCAGCCTTTAAATACAGAGGTTCTCTACGAGCCAATCAAGTTAGCGGAAGAAGCACAGCCTTTCCAACTAACTGGGACGGTGCGGCTGCTCAACCGCAAGGAGGGCTGGATTGGGGTCAACTTGGAGAAAGTCAGTCCCAGCTTGGAGCGCTACGCGGGCACGTGGGTCTCGGTGGTTCCTGCTGAGGAGGTGCAAGTGACTCGCCTTGGCCGCTCTGCCAGCTGGCTGGATCTGCTCCCGGGAGATGTGGTGGAAATGGAAGGCACCGTTCGGTTCGCCGTCAACGTCGATGCGGAAGGATCGATCCCAGCGGCCATTCGGGCCGAGCAAATCAGGGTACTCAAAGCAGACTCAGAGGGATCCGGATCCCAGCCTTAGGTGGGACAGCGTGTGTGGCCATTGCAATTCCAACTGGGACACTGCACCCATACCTCAACCGTTTCTCCCAGAATGAGATAAGGGGGCGTCATAAATTGGGAAGGACAGCTCCTGGGGGAGCAACTCCTGTTAACGCAGAGGAGAGTCCAACAGCACCACCAGCCGCTCTTCCAGGAACTTGAGATTGGCCACCACTTGGTTAAAGGCCTCTTCGGGGGTCCAATCCATGAGATCTACCGCCTTGGCCGCCAGGGCCTGTACAGGAACAGGCTCTTCTCCAAAAACATCGATCAACCAGCGCACCGAGAAGGGATCGATGGTGATGTTGCCCTCGGAGCCGGGCCAGCCGTTGATGTTGACCGGGCCATTGTCGCGGATGGCATTCTCAAAGGCAGCCTTGGCGTTGAGCCTCAGCAGCAGAGGATGCGCCTGTACCAAGCCATTTCTCCATTCCTCGCTGCTGAAGGGTTGAGGAGAAGTCGCTCCGGTGGGGTGGCCACACCAGAAGTCGATCAGGCGGGTCAGGTTAGGAAAGATTAACTCGATAAAGTGCAGCAGCTCCTCTTGGTTGAGCTTTTTGATTTGGCGCAGAGCGTAGGGAACGGGCTTGGTGAGGACTCGCTCCAGCTTCCACTGCTGCCAATTGACCATGCTGATGAACTCCAGCCCGGCTTGGCGGAGCATCTCAAAGACCTGAGGTACGGTAAAGCCTTTGTCGCTGCGCAGCAGGAAGTTGGCCAGGATCCCATTGGTGGTTTTGATGGCATCCCCCTGCCAGTGGCTTTTGACGAAGCTGCCCTCGTGGAGGGCATCCATCACTTCCCTCAAGATGGGAACGGCTTTGGCAGCCGGCTCATCCATCACCCCCAGCAGCTCCATGGCATCCTGCATGTTGAAAATAAACTGGCGCTGGTAAAGGCTGTGGACATTGGTGCGGATGATGCCGTCCGGTTTGAGCACCTGGCGCATGCCTTTCAGCCCTGCCACCGGATCGTCCAGTAGGTAGAGCACATCGTTGCAGGCGATGAAATCGAACTGCTCCCCCAAGGCTTGCAGGTCGGTGATGTCCATCACCTCGAAACGCGCCTCTTTGATCTGGTGGAACTCGAAGCGCTGCCGGGCCATTTTCAGGGATTCTGCCGAGATGTCCACCCCGACGAAGGTGGCACCCGGATTGGCCGTGGCCAGCACGAGGGTCTCCCAGCCGGAGCCACAGCCGGCGTTGAGCATCACTTTGCCCTCGGGCTTGACCACCTTGCGGTTGCGGCGATAGTAAGCGGTGGTGAGGCTGTTGGCAAACAGCGCGAAGTTATCCGTAACCGTCTGCTCAATCGGGACATTCGGGTAGGGAAATTCGTCAAACTGCGCCTGAACCAACTTGGAAGTGGATTGCTCCGGCATAGGGATCCCTGCCTTTCTCAGCTTATCTAGGATTCTAAGGCGATCCCAGCGCTTATCCCAGCCGCTGCTCGGTTTCGGGATCGAACAGGTGGAAGCGATCCATGTCGAAGATCACTTCCGCCCACTGGTTGACGCGCAGCTGGGTACGGGGATCCACGCGGGCAATAAACTCCTGCTCGGCCAGGATCCCCTCTCGGTCGCTGGTGCTGAGATAGAGGATTACTTCATGGCCCACCAGCTCCGTTACCGAGACCTTAGCCCGCACCGGGGCAGGTTGGATCCCTGGGGGTTGGTACTGGGGATCGTGGATGTTTTCCGGGCGGATGCCGAAGATGACCGACTTGCCGACGTATTGCCAATAGGGATCCGCCTGGTGGGGCGGGATGGCCACGCGGAAGGCGCCGGTATCGATCCAGAGGGTGCCCTCCTGCTCCCGCAGCTTGGCCTGGAAGAAATTCATGGCGGGGCTGCCGATGAACCCGGCCACAAACAGGTTGGCCGGGCGGGTGTAGAGGGTGTGGGGGGTATCCACCTGCTGCAGGCGGCCATCCTTCATGACGGCGATGCGGTTGCCCATGGTCATGGCCTCCACCTGGTCGTGGGTGACGTAGATAAAGGTGGTGCCCAGTTGCATGTGCAACTTGCTGATCTCGGCCCGCGCCTGTACCCGCAGCTTGGCATCCAAGTTGGAGAGGGGCTCATCCATCAAAAACACCGCCGGATTGCGCACGATGGCCCGCCCGACGGCAACCCGCTGCCGTTGCCCACCCGAAAGTTCCTTGGGCTTGCGGTTGAGCAAGTGCTCGATCCCAAGGCGCTTGGCCACCCCCCTGACCCGGCTTTCGATCTCCGCCCGTGGCAGGCCGCGCAGCTTGAGGCCAAAGGCCATGTTCTCGGCCACGGTCATGTGGGGGTAGAGGGCATAGGATTGGAAGACCATGGCGATATCCCGATCCTTGGGGGGGACATCGTTCACCACCCGGTCGCCAATGTAGATGGAGCCGGCGCTCACTTCTTCCAAGCCGGCCAGCATGCGCAGGGAGGTGGTTTTGCCGCAGCCGGAGGGGCCGACAAAGACGAGAAATTCCCCGTCTTCGACGGTGATGTTCAGGTCATGGACGGCGGTGGTGTCTCCGTACCGCTTGGTAACGTGTTCGTAGGTAACGCTGGCCATGCTCTCAACCTTGGCTCCGTTGCGCACTCAAACCCTATCCAAACCGGCAGGCAAAAGTCAAATGGGGTTCGGTTTAAGTTCGCTAGGGAAGGCTGGGGATCCCTGCAGCGAACCCGATTTATTCCTGCTTGAAATGAGCGCAAGCTGAAAAACCAAAACGCAAAAAAGGACTAAAAAAGGGTAGGCGATGAGCCTACCCCTATGGGATCTTTTTTCCTCATGGAAAATTGCCTAACCTCAGAGCAGCTTCAGCTACGCCCATCAGGAGACAACGCTCACTTTAACCACTTGGGCTTTTTCAGAGTCTGCCTTGGGCAAGGTGAGGGTGAGGATCCCATCTTTGTATTCGGCTTTCACCTGATCGTGTTTGATCCGGTTCGGCAGTGGGATCACCCGTTGGAAGCGCCCATAACGGAATTCAGTCCGGGTTACCCCTTTGTCTTCAGAGCGCTTCTCAAATCGCCGTTCCCCGGTGATGGAGACCGCTTCGGCTGTCGCTTGGATATCCAAGTCGTTGGGGTTCAAGCCGGGCAGCTCCAGCTTCAGGGTAATGGTTTCGGGATCATCGTGCATCTCCACTGCCGGCATGAAGGCAAAGCCGTCGGCCTCGGTGGTGCGAGGGATCAGCCGGTCGAACATCCGGTTCATTTCCCGTTGAATTTCGTCAATTTCACGAAATGGATCCCAGCGGACAAGAGCCATAGAGCATCCTCCTCCTCTATTACTTTGCTTTTTTGACTTCCAGTTCGAGTTTGGAGCTTAGCTTTTGGGGCTCAACTTTAGAGGTGCAAGCAAAACCTCTATGCTTCTAGTGTAGTCAAATCCGTTCCGGGAAATGTAGGGTTTTCTGGAATGTTTCTTAGGTATTTACCCTACAGGTTTATCTATCCAAAACCCTCTAGGACTCCGTATGTTTGGGGCGGCGATGGGGTTTTGTGGGTAACCACATACTGAGACCGGTGGCCACCATCACCAGCAGCCCCAGTCCGTTTAAGAACGGGTAAACCGCTTGCAGGTCGAGGGGGCCCCACTGCCCTTTGTGGATTTGGATCAGCCAGTAGTAGTCGAAGTTTTCGTTAAGGCGGGCAATTTGATACAGGGATCCCGTTAGCACCGTTACCACCAAAGGCAAGGCCAGGATGGGGGCAAGGGTGCGGTGGATGCGGCGGATCCTCTTTGGATTCAGGGCCATTGAGCTTTCTCCAGGGCAATGGGGCGATCCCCGCCATGCTATCAGGGCAGCTAGCCCCTATTCTCGCTCAAGAACGGCTCCTGGACAGCTCCTCCACGTGCTGCCGCGGGATGACCCGTCCTTCGTCCTCAAAGCCAGGGATCTCGTGGAAGTTGAGGTAGCGGTACAGCTCGCCGGCAAAGGGCTGGATCTTGGTGGAGACGATCTCTCGGTACTCCTCAGGGGTGGGGATCCGGCCCAAAAGGGCGCAGGCGGCGGCCAGCTCGGCGGATCCCAGATAAACCCGCGCGTCTTTGCCCATGCGGTTGTTGAAGTTGCGGGTGGAGGTGGACATGACGGTGGCCCCGTCTTCCACGCGGGCTTGGTTGCCCATACACAAGCTGCATCCCGGCATTTCCGTTCTGGCCCCGGCGGCAGCAAAGATGCCGTATACGCCTTCCGAGCGCAGTTGTGCCTCATCCATGCGGGTGGGCGGACAGATCCAGAATTGGCGCACCTTGGCCCGCCCTTGGCCTTCCAGGATTTTGGCGGCGGCGCGGTAGTGGCCGATGTTGGTCATGCAGGAGCCGATGAAAACTTCGTCAATCTTGATCGGCGTATCGGGGTTGCCGGCGGCGTGTTGGGCATGGACTTCGCTCAGGGTCATCACCTTGTCGGGATCGTTGGGGGCACAGACAATTGGCTCGGTGATGGTGCTGAGGTCGATTTCGATGACTTCGGCGTATTCAGCGTCGGCATCCGCCTCCAGGAGGGCGGGGTTGGCCAGCCAGGCTTCCATTTTGGCGATGCGCCGCAGCAAGGTTCTCGCATCCTGGTAGCCGCGGGCAATCATGTTTTTCAGCAGCACCACGTTGGAGCGCAGATATTCTGAGACCGTCTCGAGGCTCAGCTGGATGGTACAGCCAGCACAGTTGCGCTCTGCCGAGGCATCGGTAAACTCAAAAGCTTGCTCCACCTTCAGATGCGGCAGGCCCTCGATCTCCATGATGCGCCCGGCAAAGACGTTTTTCTTGCCTTTTTTCTCAACGGTGAGCAGCCCCCTCTGAATGGCCACGTAGGGGATGGCATGGACAATGTCCCGCAGGGTGATCCCCGGCTGCAATTCACCTGTAAAGCGCACCAGCACCGACTCCGGCATGTCCAAGGGCATCACCCCCATGGCGGCGGCAAAGGCCACCAGACCGGAGCCTGCCGGGAAGGAGATCCCCAAGGGGAAGCGGGTGTGGGAGTCGCCCCCGGTGCCGACGGTATCCGGCAGGAGCATGCGGTTGAGCCAGGAGTGGATAATGCCATCGCCGGGACGCAGGACAACGCCCCCGCGGGAAGCGAAAAAGTCGGGCAGCTCTTTGTGGATCTGGATGTCCACCGGCTTGGGATAGGCGGCGGTGTGGCAGAAGCTCTGCAGCACCAGGTCGGCGTTGAAGCCCAGACAGGCCAGCTCCTTCAGCTCATCGCGGGTCATGGGGCCGGTGGTGTCCTGGGATCCCACCGTGGTTATCAGGGGTTCGCAGCTTGTGCCCGGGCGCACGCCTGGCAGCCCACAGGCTTTGCCCACGATTTTTTGCGCTAGGGTATAGCCTTTGCCGGTGTCTGCCGGTGGAGTGGGGCGGATAAACAAGGTCGAGGGAGGCAAACCCAAGGCTTGGCGGGTTTTGTCGGTGAGGGCACGGCCAATCAACAGGGGAATACGTCCCCCCGCCCGCACTTCGTCGGGGAGGGTCACGGGCCGCAGGGAAAAGGTGGAGAGAACCTGGCCGGCCTCAGAGCGGATCACGCCTTCGTAGGGGCAAATGGTAACCACCATGCCGGTTTCCAGGCGGGAGACATCGCACTGGATGGGCAAGGCCCCGGCATCTTCGGCGGTGTTGAAGAAGATGGGCGCAATGGTGCCCCCCAGGATCACCCCCCCGGCCCGCTTGTTGGGCACATGGGGAATGTCGTGGCCGATGTGCCAGAGCAGCGAGTTGAGGGCGGATTTGCGGGAGGAGCCGGTGCCCACCACATCCCCCACAAAGGCAACGGGATGGCCGCGGCGCTTTAGCTCGGCAATGGTGACCAGGGATCCCGGAGCGCGGGACTCCAGCATGGCTTGGGCGTGGAGGGGGATATCCGGGCGGGTGGTGGCGTGGGCGGCGGGGGAAAGGTCATCGGTGTTGATCTCGCCGGCAACCTTGAACAC
The DNA here is from genome assembly GCF_054059455.1 of Thermostichus sp. MS-CIW-23. Lineage (NCBI taxonomy): Bacteria > Bacillati > Cyanobacteriota > Cyanophyceae > Thermostichales > Thermostichaceae > Thermostichus > Thermostichus sp. MS-CIW-23. The sequence continues at coordinate 7,564 of NZ_JBSSCC010000018.1, forward strand.
TGTTACAGTGATTGCTGCGGCCAGGGGAGCTTTGGCGGTAAACCATTCGCCCTTGGCCCAGGACTCGATCACCTGTTGGGCATAGGCATTGCCGGACTGGCTCAGCTCCAGCACGTCGTGAAAGGCATCGAAAACCAGCAGGGTGTGGCTGAGGGCGCGGGCTGCTGCCGCTGCAATCTCACTCCGGGGATCCCGCAACAGATCCAGCAAAACCTGGACGTTGTAGCCCCCCAGCATGGTGCCCAAGAGCTCCACCGCCCGCAGGGGAGTGATCAACGGGGATTCAACCTCCTCCTTGGCCACAGCGGCCAAAAAGCCCGCTTTCACATAGGCGGCTTCATCGACCCCCGGCGGGACGCGCTCTGTTAAGAGGTGCAACAAAAAGGCTTCTTCGCCAGCAGGCGGGGCCTTCAGCAGCTCGCACACCTGGCTGGTCTGGGCAGCGTTTAAGGGCAGCGGCGGGATCCCTTGGGCCTCGCGGGCAGCGGCGTGTTGGCGGTATTCGGCCAGCATGGGGGTTTAGGCACTCGACGTGGGTATTTATTCTACCGCTAGCTCGGCAGAGGAAAGGTCCTCGAGAAGGGATCCCATTCGCTGGCGGTAACTCAGTTTGGCCTAGGATAGCTCCGCCAACAGCTCTTTTTGGTAAAGGCCAATACAAGCCTGGATCAAGTCGTCCAGCTCCCCATCCAAGATGGGCTGCAGAGGGAAATTCTGGTTGAGGCGGTGGTCGGTAACGCGGTTGTCCTTGTAGTTGTAGGTGCGAATTTTTTCCGAGCGGGATCCCGTTCCCACCTGCATGCGCCGAGCAGAGCTAATGGAGGCCTGTTGCTCCTGCAGCTTCATCTCGTAGAGTTTGGCCCGCAAAATCTGCATGGCCCGCTGGCGGTTCTGCAGCTGGGAACGCTCCTCGGTACAAAACACCCGGATCCCGGTGGGCTTGTGGAGAAGATCCACCGCCGTCTCCACCTTGTTCACGTTTTGGCCGCCTGCCCCCCCAGAACGTGCCGTTTTGATTTCGATGTCTTTCGGGTCGATGACCACCTCCACCTCGTCCACCTCTGGCATCACCGCCACCGTGGCCGTCGAGGTGTGGACACGGCCTTGCGCTTCGGTGACGGGCACCCGCTGCACCCGATGCACGCCAGCTTCAAACTTGAGCTTGCTGTACACCTGATCCCCTTGAATCTCCAGGATCGCCTCTTTGTAGCCCCCCAGCTCTCCTTCCGAGAGGCTCGCCAGACGCACCGACCAGCCCAGCTTTTCGGCGTAGCGGGTGTACATGCGGGCCAGATCCGCCGCCCACAGCGCCGCCTCCTCCCCACCGGTGCCGGCGCGAATCTCCAACATGATGTTCTTGTCGTCGTTGGGATCCCGGGGCAGCAGCAGCAGGGTGAGCTTTTCCTCCAGTTGTTCTTGGCGGGCCCGCAGTTGCTCAAGTTCTGCTCTTGCCATCGCCTCCAGCTCCGGGTCGGAGGCCGATTCCCGCAAAAGTTCTTCCGTCTGTTGCAGATCGCGATTCAGCTTTTGCCAGTCGTGAAAAGCCTGGACGGTGGCCTCCAAGGAGGAGCGGGCCTTGGCAATCCGCTGCAGCTCAGCCGGATCCGTGGCCACGTCCGGATCGGCCAAGCGCACCGTCAGCTCCTGAAAGGTGGCTTCGACATTCTTAAGCTGGTCGATCAGTTGAGCAGAAGCCATAGACTTGCGATACCCAGGAATCCAAGTATTGCCCACACCCAGATGGGGGAACCTCTACTTGGCCTTTTTGCCACCGCTCATGCCGTATTTGCGCATGAACTTCTCCACCCGGCCTTCGCTGTCGATGATCTTCTGGCTGCCGGTGAAAAAGGGATGGTTGCCCGACCAAACATCCACCTTGAGCTCCGGCTTGGTGGATCCCACCGTCATCACCACTTCGCCGTTGCAGATGACTTTGGCTTCTGGATACCACTGCGGGTGCAATCCTTTCTTGGGCATAACCCTTTCCTCCTCTGGGCCTGTTTCTATACCCTTGTCTATCAACATCTTCCTCTAAAAACAACGGCAGGGATCCCTAGCGCTTCGAGTACTGGGGAGCCTTGCGGGCCTTGCGCAGGCCGTATTTCTTCCGCTCCACGGCGCGCGGATCCCGTTTCAGATAACCCTCTACTTTCAAAGGGCCGCGATTGGCCGGATCCACCTCACAGAGGGCGCGCGCCACCCCCAGCTTGATCGCATCCGCCTGGCCGTGAACGCCGCCGCCATGGGCTCGCACCAGGATATCGTAGGAGTTTTCCAGACCAAGGATCTCCAGCGGCCCCTTCACACTGGCCAGCAGGGCTTCTTGATACTGCAGATACTGGTCTCCCGGCCTGTCGTTGATGATGATTTTGCCCGTGCCGGGCACCAGACGCACGCGGGCAACGGCGGTTTTGCGGCGTCCCGTTCCCCAATAAACGGCTCGTTGGCTGCTCGCTTGAGTCATGCTTTGGCTCCTGGGATCGTGTTGAGGGGATAAACTTGGGGCTGCTGGGCCTCATGAGGGTGGTTTGGCCCGACATAAACTTTCAGCTTGGTGAATTGCCGCCGGCCCAAACGGGTGTGGGGCAACATTCCCTTGACCGCTTTTTCCACCACCCGCTCCGGCAGGCGCGCCTGCAGTTGGGCAAAGGTTTCCACTTTCATGCCGCCAGGACGGCCAGAGTGGCGGCGGTAGAGCTTTTGGGTGCGCTTTTTGCCGGTGACCACCACTTTCTCAGCGTTGATCACAATTACATAGTCCCCCGTATCCAGGTGAGGGGTGAAGTCCGGTTTATGCTTACCCCGCAAGAGGGTGGCCACAGCGGCGGCCAAGCGGCCCAGGCGCTGATTGGCAGCATCCACCAGATACCAGCGGGGCGCCAGAGTCTCGGGGTTGGGAAGGGGAGTTTTGTTCATGGCAGCCAAGGAAACATATCAGGACAAGCTTGGAGATCGCCCAGATCAACCGCAGGAATGGGCCAACGCAGCCGGCGACCGGAGGGCGGAGGGAGGCTCTGTGGGCAAGGCCCAAAAGAGCGGCGAGTGGGCGAACTGTTGACCGAAGGGATCCGCAGCATAGCCCACATCCGTCAGGCACAGCCCTTGCGGAGGAGCGCTGTAGCGGGTGCGCATCTGGCTCCAGTCGTTGTGTTGCCACAGGTGGACAAACTGTGCCGGGCTGAGCTGGCCCCGGCCCACCACCTCTAGGGATCCCACCAAGAGCCGCATCATCCGGTAGAGGAAGCCGCTGGCCTGCACCTCGATGCTGATCAAGTCCCCCAGCCGCTGGCAGAGCACCTCCTGCACCTGTACCCGCGAGTGGGGCCGATCCGATCCCCGCCGCCGGAAGGCTTCCAAGCTGTGCTCCCCCAGCAGGGAATTCAGGGCTTCCGCCATCGGCTCCACCTGCAGAGGCCAACGCACTTGCCAGCTAAAGAGGCGCCAGAACACATCCGGTCGCTCCCGGTTCAGGATCAGGTAGCGGTAGCGGCGCCAGCGAGCCGAAAAGCGGGCATGCCAGGAGTCAGGCACTTGAGCAGAAGCCAGCACTACCACATCTTCCGGCAGACAGTCGTTCAGCACCCTCGACCACTCCGCCGCAGGGATGCCGGAGGTGGTGTCGAAGTGGGCCACCTGGCCTGCAGCATGAACCCCCGTATCGGTGCGACCGGCCCCATAGAGGGTTACCGGATGCCCCGCCCGCGACGCAATCGCCTCCTCCAGCACCCCTTGCACGGTACGGCGGGCTGCCTGGCGCTGCCAGCCACAGAACCCGCTGCCGAGGTACTGAATTCTCAGGGCAATGCGACGGTACGGCATGGATCCCTTTCCGCTACACCAGCTCGATGACCGCCATTTCTGCTCCATCCCCCCGCCGATGCACGGTGCGCAGGATGCGGGTGTAGCCACCGGCCCGATCCCGGTAGCGCTCAGGAGCCTGCTCAAACAGGGAGCGCACCAAATCCTTGTCGTAGATATAGGCCAGCGCCTGTCGCCGCGCCGCCAGGGATCCCTCTTTGGCCAGGGTAATCATCTTCTCAGTGGTGGCCCGAATGGCCTTGGCGCGGGCTTTGGTGGTGGTGATCCGCCCTTCCCGCAGCAGAGCCGTGGTCAGCGCCCGCATCAGGGCCTTGCGCTGGTCGGCGGGCTTATTGAGGTGGGGGGTACGACGGCGGTGGCGCATGGTAACCTCTGCCTTTTGTCCTACAGTCTTCGGGGATCCTTGCGTTTTGACGCGGTTGTGCTAGCGGTGCAGATGCTTGAGACGGAACCTAAACTCTAGGCCTTGCCTTTTTCGCGGGTGCGGGGCAGTGTCAGACCAAAGCGGGCTTTCAAAGCCTGCACCACCTCTTCGGCAGACTTCTGGCCAAAGTTTTTGATCTCCAGCAGATCTTCCTCGGTATAGAGCAGCAGATCGGCCACCGTGTTGATCTGAGCTCGCTTCAGACAGTTGTAGGCCCGTACCGAGAGCTGTAGCTCCTCGATGGGGATCTGGTTTTTTTGGTTGTCCTCGGCTGGCTGGGGCGGCACAGGAGCATCGAAGCTGACCTCCTGCAGCGGTGCGAACAAGCCCACCAAAATGCGGGCCGCTTGGCTGAGGGCCTCTTGCGGGGTGAGGCTGCCGTTGGTCCAGATTTCCAATACTAGCCGATCTTTTTCCAGGAATTGGCCCACCCGAGCTGCTTCCACAGCGTAGTTCACCTTGCGCACCGGCATGAAGACAGAGTCGATCTGCAGAAAATCAATCGCCATCGCTTTGCTGTCGGAGTAATCGACGGCGCGGTAGCCATGTCCCCGGCCAATCATGAACTCCATTTCCAAAATCGCCCCTTCCGCCAGGGTGGCAATGTGGTGACGGGGGTTGATCACCTCCACATCGCTGGGCAATTGCAGCTTCTCAGCAGTAACTTCCCCTGGCCCCTGAGCCACCAAACGGCCCACCTGAGTCTCGGGGGAACTGGAGCGCAGCACCAGCTCCTTCATGTTTAGAAGGATCTCCATCACGTCTTCCCGCACCCCCGGCACCGTGGAAAACTCGTGGGTCACCCCGGCAATGCGTACAGCAGTCACCGCCGTCCCCTCCAGATTGGAGAGCAACACCCGCCGCAAAGCGTTGCCCACCGTGATCCCTTGGCCGCGCTCCAGTGGCCCCAGAGCAAATTTGCCGTAGTGAACGCCGTTATCATCCCGATGAGATTCAACACACTCGGTCTGGTAAGCAACAGCGCTTGAGCTCGCTTTGCTGCCGAGAGAGTGGGGGAGGGTTCGGCTGGTTTGAATCGTCATGGTGGCCCCGTCCGTCTGGCTCGATATCCGTTTGGAGAACTGATGAAACTTCGAGGTCATCTCACGCTTGGGCAGACCTGTAGCTCTGGAGAAAACCCCCTACAGACGCTCGACCGGCCCTCAACGCGGGATCCTTCAGACACGCCGCCGCTTGGGAGGACGGCAACCGTTGTGGGGAATGGGGGTAATATCTCGAATCAGAGTAATTTCCAGGCCCGTTGCCTGTAGAGCGCGAATGGCGGTTTCCCGACCGGCTCCCGGCCCGCTCACCATCACTTCGATCTGGCGCATGCCGTTCTCCATGGCTTGACGCGCTGCGCTTTCTGCTGCCATTTGGGCGGCGAAGGGAGTGCCCTTTTTGGCCCCTTTGAAGCCCGTAGAACCTGCCGAGGCCCAAGACACCACATCGCCGTTGGGATCCGTGATGGTGACGATGGTGTTGTTGAAGGTGGACTGAATGTAGGCCACTCCATTGGGGATGTTCTTTTTGACTTTACGTCCGCGCCGTTGCTGCCGAGCCATGATCCAGGTGTCCTTGCAATCGACTGTTTGGGGTTGGGATTCGGGATGGTGGAAGAGTTTTGCCTTCCGCGCAAAGCCGAGCGATTACTTCTTGGCAGGAGCTTTCTTCTTGCCGGCCACCGTCTTCCTGACCCCCTTGCGGGTGCGGGCATTGGTGCGGGTGCGCTGGCCACGCACGGGCAGACCCAGGCGATGGCGACGACCTCGATAGGTGCCGATGTCGATCAGCCGCTTGATGTTCATCGCCTCCTGGCGGCGCAGATCCCCTTCTACCTGGTATTCGCCCTCCACCACCGTCCGTAGGGCGGCCACCTCAGCGTCGGTGAGGTCGCGGGTACGAGTATCCGGATTGATGCCGGTCTTCGCCAAAATTTGGCGGGAGCGGGTTAGCCCAATGCCGTAAATGTAGGTGAGGGCAATCTCCACTCGCTTTTCTCGGGGGATGTCAACTCCCGCAATCCGTGCCATAGTCAGGGGTACCTTTCAAATCAAACCAACTCGAACACACTTGCCCAGTAAGGATTGAGTTGCCTGCCTGAGATGGGATCCTCATTCAGAGAAATGTTGCTGTAGAGATGCCGGTCTTGGGATCCATGCTCACCGAGAGGTCTAGCCGACGTTTTGCTCGGTTGTGTCGGAAGCCTTTGCCTCTGTCTCCCGTTGCAGGCTGAACCCACCCACCATCGACCCTCTAGCCCTGCCGCTGCTTGTGCTTCGGGTTGGAAGAACAAATGACCATCACCCGACCGTGGCGGCGGATGACCCGGCATTTTTCGCAGATCCGACGGACGGAAGGCCGTACCTTCATGGTTGATCCTGACAAAACCAGCGAATATCCATTCTATGTTCGTCTGGGCAACCTGTCAAAATGTGTTTGGGTTTGCTGACAGCGAGCGGACAGTCGGGTTGGCTATACTGGTTGGGCGAGGATCTGATACATTCACGCTGAACTCTCCTGAACATGGTTCAGGAAAGAAGCGATCGCATCCTGCCTATCTCTGTTCGCGTCAGCGGGACGGAGTCCAAACAGGAAGGCGGTATCCCGCAAAGCCCTGAGGAATACCCCCCGAGCGCTTTCCCCCTTCACTTCCCGGCAACCGTTGCGGTGGACTCAAGGATCAGGGGGAAACTTGGTCTACTATATCCCTCTCAATGACTTTTGCCAAACCGCCTAAAGCTCAGTAAATTCAGCAAAGTTCAGGGTTTTGGGGGTTAGAGGCATGCTCCTGAGTCAAAGTAGGCGCGACTGTGGGGTGGAGAAGGCCATGCGGTGGCAATGGCTGGTTGTGCTGAGTGGTGTGCTGGGGCTGGGATCCCCCGTGTTGGGGCAAGGGATCCCTTTGCCGGCAGCAGGCTCTTCCTCTGCTGGGAGGAACTTTTCTGCGGATGGGAACGGCCTGAGGACAGAGGGGGATTGGCTTTTGCCGTTGCGCAGCTCTGCCGATCGCATCGATGGGGTACCGGATCGGGGCTGGGTTGCGGTTGGGCTGTTGGAGGAGCAGGCGGTGACTCTGCTGGATGGGGCCAGCGGGGATCCCTTGTGGCAGGTGGCGGTGGGGTTTGCCCCCAGTGTGGTGCGGGTGGATGAGGCGCGGCAGGTGGTCTATGCCTCTGGCCCCAATGCCCCTGGGCTGGTGGCCCTCGATCTGCTGACGGGGGAGCTGATTCAGGCCTATGGGTTGCCGGCGGGAGTTTTGGATATTGCCGTGGATGCGGCCACAGGGCGGGTTTTTGCCTCCCTGCCCTCTGCCCAGAGTTTGGCGGTGATGGCTGCTCCCCTTCGCAGCAGCGGTGCGGAGCACAAACGCCAAAGCGACCCCTCAGAGCAGCCGCAAGCCCGCAATTTGCCGATGCCCGGCCCCCCTTTGGCGCTGGCCTACGATGCGGAGCGGGGATCCCTGTTTGTGGGTCTAGCCGGGGAGGATCCCCTCAGTTTGCTGGTGGTCAACCCAGACAATGGGGAGTTGTTGGCCCGTTGGCGCGGCGGCAATACTCCGGAAGCGATGGCTTTGGATGTGGAACGGCAACGCTTGGTGGTGCTCAACTCGGGCAGCCAAGACCTGACGGTGCTGGATCTGAGCCGCAGCGGCGAGGCCCTGCAGCGGGTTGGCCTGGATTGGCGACCGACGCGGCTGGCCCTTTCCCCGGATGGACGTTGGGCTTACGTGACCTCCCGCGATAGCGACCGCCTGCAACTGGTGGATTTGCAGACGGGGCGATTGGTGGCCTCACTGCGGCTGCAGGGACAACCGACGGGTCTGGTGATGTTAGACGGTCGGGATCTGTGGGTGGTGGCAGCAGGGATCCCAGCTTTGCGCCGTTTGCAGGATATTCAGGCTCAAGTTGGCGACGGCGGGACAGAGGTCCTGAACGGGGGAGTCCCCTCTCCAGGCAACCGCGGTGTGGTGACCGGGCGGGTGCTGGATATTGCCGGCCAACCTGTTCAGACGGGGGTTTTGCACTTGGCCGCCACGCCAACCCAACCCCAGCAAACTGTTCGCATTGCTGCCGACGGCACTTACGTGCTGCCGGAACTGCCGGCCGGCCTGTATTTGGTAGATGTGGAGGTGCCGGGTTTTCCGCTGACCAGCACCCAGGTGGAAGTCCGGGCCGGCTTTGTCTCCACTCAGGATATTCGTCTGCCGCCCGGGGAACCGACCCGCCAGCCGGAGGGCATTGGCCTTTTGCCCGATGAACCCGTTTACTCGGATGAGCTGGCCCGCCACCTCAGCATGGCCCTGAAGGAGTTGCAGCCCCAGCGACCGGTGATCCTCTTGAAGGGACCTTTGGGGCCGGATCCCCGGTTTGAGCCGCTTCTGCCCCTCACCCAGGGCCTGACTTTGTTGGATCGGGATGAGCGCTACACCGCCGACTTGGCCAAGCTGAAGGTGATCGGGGATGCCCTGGGATTGCGCTACATCCTCTTGACCCAGATGCAGATCTCGCGGGACTACAACCGCCAGGGCAACTCTCTGCTGAATACAGCCTTACGCTTTGTGGCCCCGACGGTGCCGGTGGAAATTCCCAATTTCACCCCCAACCAGCTGCGCAGCCGCGGGGTGGTGGTGGTGGTGGACTTGCAGAGGGATCGGCCTGGGGATCGGGCTCGCTACTACGAAGCCTATGGGCGGGATGATGTGGGCGGGGATCCGATGTTTGAAGATGCGGCAGCGGGCCTATTTCGGCTGCAGGTGCGCAACATGGTGCCGGTGTTTGTCCAACAATGGCAAACCAACAACCCCTTTTCTGGGTGAGGATCCCTGCAGCAGGATCTTGCCCTGTTCGCGTCAGGGGTGCGGAGCAGAATAGAACCGACTGCTACTACCGGATGCAACCTTCGCCATGCCTTTTTTCTTCTTTCATCCTCTCCGGCACAGGATTAGCTATCGCTACGCAACGCTCTCGCGAACAGGCAGTCTGGCCCTCTGCGGCTGGCTGGCACTGGCTTCAGGAGCGCTGGCTCAGGCTCCGGCCACCCCCATTCCGCGGTTGACGCCGTTGTTTCCCTCCCAAAACAGAGGGCAGCCCCAGGGAACGGCACGGCTGGTGGGGCAGGTGAGCAACAGCGTGGGACAACCTGTGGCGGGGGCACAGGTGCAGTTGGAGGGCATGGAGAACCCCAATCAGCCGATTCAAACCGATGAGCGGGGCGCTTTTGAGCTAGACCAAGCCCCAGCCGGGCGTTGGCTGTTGACGGTGTGGCACCCCGACTATGAAAAGGCAGAGCAGGAGATCCTCCTGCAAGCGGGCCTGACCACCCCTGTGGATGTGGTTTTGCAGGTGCCGATTCGGCCTCAACCCCGCCGTCGCCTTGGCATTTTGGGGGTGGGAGGGTTGGAGCATACCCAACTGTTGGGCCAGCGCCTGGCCATAGAGGCGGTGCGTCTGGGCTTGATCCCCAACGGCGAGAAGGTGGTGCCCCTGGACAACCGTCGCATTCAGCCCATTTTGCAGAAGGTGGGCTGGCCCATCTACGAGCTGTTTGAGTGGGATCGCCGCAAGCCGGAGGCGGTGGGCCAATTTTTCGATTACCTGGGCCTGGAAGCCATCGTCATCGCCCGCGTCGATGTCCTCACCCGACCGGCTTCGCCAACGGAGCTGAGCCTGCGTTCCCGCAGCCGCCTGGAACTGTGGCGGTTTGATGAGCAAGGCAACCTTGTGGTAGATATCCTGGCCGAGGCCAGTCGCGATCAGGTGGAGCGGAGCAACCTCAATGCTGCCGAGCTGGCCCAGCTTTATCAAATCCAAGTCACCCAGATGGCTGCTGAGGTGGGATCCCGCTGGAAGGAGCATCACCCGCTGGCCCAGTACCTAGAACTGGCTCAGGGAGAAGCCCCACCCCCACGCTCTCGCCTGGATACGGCTGTGGAGCTGCGCATCCCCTCTGCCACACCGACTCCCTAGGTCTTAAGCAGAACAGCTCCGGGATCTCTTCTGTTGTCGTGAAAGGGATCGTCCTCTGAGTTCGTCTAGCAACGACGGGAGGAGCCGCCCGAAGAGTGGCGAGAAGAGCTGCCCCCCGATGAAGGGCGGGAGGAGGAGCCGAAAGAGCCAGAAGAGCGCGAGGAGCCGCCACAACAGGAGCTTGCAAAGCTTGGATCTGGTTTTGCAGTTGTCTGCAGCGACGCTGCCTGCGCCAGTACATTGTGCCGCCGATTATCCCTGCAGCACCTGCCCCCACCCCTACCAACGGCCAGGGCGAAGGGGGAGCATGACTCTAGTCAATAATAAGCTCAACTATACTGAAAATAATGTATGTAAATGTATAATATGTTCAGTACGGATTACTACCAGTTGATCTTTCTGTTTACTTTCGAGTCTGCCAACATGGTAGCCAAAGCAAAGCAGAAAATTGGTAGTAAGACGACACGGAAACTGCGCTTTGGGTATTCTACTCAAAGCTTTGCGGGATACCGCCATTCTGTTTGGACTCCGTCCCGCTAACGCGAATGGAAACAAACAGAATGCTATCGCTGCATAGTTGAACAGTGATGTTCAGCAGTGTTCAGCGTAAATGTATCAGGCGGGTAGGTCATGCCTCTGTTGAATTGCTGCCCGGCGCTGCAGCCGGCCTGACCGCGTCAGCGCTGCAGTTCCCCCCCCAGCGCTTTGCTCCTGACGCCAGCTGTCCCATGGGCTATTTTTGCCGGGGATCCCCCCTGGTTGCCCGCAGGACTCTGTCCCACCGGCGCGATAGGGCGAGCCACCCCAGTTTCAAGGCCGGCCCCAGCACCTGCCAGCCGCGCAACCGGATCACCAGGGATCCCCATCCGTGCCAACCGATGCGAGCGAAGGTCAAGCGCAGGTGTTGGGCCAACTGAGGGGGTAGAGCGGCGATTAGTCCCAAGCATTGCCCCGTCAAAGCCGGATCGGCAAAGCCAATTTCCACCCCTCCTTGCCAAGATTGGATGTGGAGCTGCTTGCCCAGCTTCCACAGGTAGGGCCAATCTCTGGGGGAGCAACGTTCTCCCCGCTGCGCCGGCCAACGGCCGCGAAGGCGCAGGGATCCCCAACGCCATTCCCAGCCACGGCGGCTGCCCCGCACAGTCCACCCCCCCCACCCGTGCCATTTCCAGATCCAGGCGAGGGGTCCCTGCCAGGGCTTGCGGTAGCGCAGAATGAGCTGTTGAGGCCAGAACAAGAGAGTTCCCACAAAGACGGCCAGCAGCAATCCCAAAGGACTCCGTCCCGCTAACGCGAACAGCTTGAGCACCGACTGGGATCCTCCGCGGTCAATCCATAGCGGGCCAGAAAACGGGGCAAATCGACCACCAGGCAGGTGTAGGATCCCTGCATCACCAGCCGCTCCTGCTGGGTGATCTCCACCTGAAACTGAATGCGTCTCCCCTCCACTGCCACGACTTCGACCCGAACCTGCAAGGGATCCCCCGCCACCGCTGCCGACCGATGTTCCAAGGCAAAGCGGATCCCGACCGCCGCTTCCTCCGGCTCGTAGAAGGGCTGCAAGGTGTTGTGGCCGCACCGCTCGATCAACGTCAACAAAGCCGGGGATCCGATCACCTTCACACCGGGGTTGCCCAGAGCCTCAGCGGTTTGTTCTGGGCCGAGGATCCCTTGCCAGGTGCCGAGGGTGCCCAGGGGAACAGGTTTCATCAGCGGGCGGGGGCGCGCATTCTCCCAGAGTGCCATAGGCTCCAGCCTTGCCAGAGCAGGAGAATCAACGCCAGGATCCCGACCACCCCGGCCAGCACCAGAGCCCGTTCCAGGCGGGTGGCATGGAAGCCGGTTACCGTCCAATCGCGGCTGAGGTTGGATCCCAGAATGGCAAGCACAGCCAGGCCCAAACCTCGGATCCCCAGAGATTCCGCCCCTCTTCCCTCCTGCTGCAGGAGGATGGGCTGCAGCGCCGCCAGGATCAAGGCGGTGGTCAAGGCTCCCAACAGGAAGGCCGCTTGCGGCTGAGCGTGAATGAAGTAGCCCACCCCCACCGGCAGAGCCAGGCTGGCCAGCGTCAGAGCGATCCCCGTCTGCAGGGGTTTGTCTGGCCCATACAGCCAGTGCAGGAGCGCCGCCAGCGCCATGGCCGCCATTCCCAGGTACAGCGCCGCCGACACATAGGGTTGGGTGAGGTCGATCCCGGCAACCTGCAGGTTGAACTGGTGCAACAGGTTTTGCAGCAGAGGGCGGGCCGACAAAAACAAAGCGGCCATGGCCCCCCAACGGCTGGGAAAAGCCAGACACCCCAGCCCCAAGAGGGCCGCCCCGTAGGATCCCCCCAGCCGCAACGCCAGCAGCGCTCCTCCGCCCACCAGCGTTAGGCCCACACAGGCCCGCCAGAGCAGCCGTCCTTGTTGCTCGGCAACGCTGACGCGACCGGCTAAAGCCTCCGGCCCGCTGACATGAGCAGGTTCCCCTGGCGCAGGGATCCCCCGTCCCGTCTGGTTCTCCAAGGCAAGCAAGGCCCACGAGAGCAGCACCCCTGCCCCGTAGAGCAAGGCCCAGAAGGGATCCTGGTATAGGCCGTTGCGGGTCAAGGCCAAGGCCAGCGCCAACGCCACCAGCCACCCCACCCCATGCCCCACTGCCGACAGCAGCCCGGGGGAGTCTTCTGAGGCGGTCAAGAGCGGCACAGTGCCTGCCACCAAGCTGAGGGCGGCCAGCCCCACCGGCAACAGCACCTGCCAAGGGAGATCCGGCTGGGATCCCATTTCCAAAGGGCTCTGCCCCGCTAGCGCGAACAGGCGGGATCCCCAGGTTAAGGCGGCAATGCCGCTCCACCCCTGGCCCAGCGCCATCAGCAAGGACAGGGCTTCTGTTTCGGCCAAGACCCCCAGCAAAGGGATCCCCACCAAGCCCATCCCCAGGCCGCAGCCCCACAGAAAGAGCATTCCATGCTGCTCCGCAATGCCGATGCGACTGGGGGAGCCGATAGCCAGACTTTGCCAGGCCGCCAAACTGAGCAACAGCACCACCAGCCCTTGCCCGGCCCGACCGCAGCCACTCAACCCCAGTAAACCCACCCCCACCAGGCCCCCCAACAACAAAGCCAGGGGGATCAGATCCGGCAACTGACCCAGCCAGCACCCCAGCGCCGCCAAGGCCACCAAGCCCAGCCCCACTGCCGGTTGCCAGCGGCGAACGGATCCCCAGCGGCGATATCGAATCGCTTCCAACAGCAAGACCACCAAGCCAATCGCGGCCGCAATCGCCAAAACTCCACCCAGCACGTGCTCCCTCCTTTCAAGCCCTGCACCAACTATCGCCTATCGCTGTCCGGTCATCATCGCCATTCAGAACCAATCGAGCGGAAGCGTTGCCTAGCATCAGGTTTGCTCCTTGCCCCAGACCCGATGGGGAGCAAATGCGTTTGCGTTTGTGAAAGCATCGCGCAGCGATAACGCGAAGATAAGCTGGAGAAGAGCAGCGAGCGGGCGTTCATGTCTTCAGAGCATTACAAGTTCGACCTTTTCTTGCGCTACCACCGAGAGCAAGCCCGGTGGGCGCGTCAACTGGCGGAGCGGCTGGATCGCGAGGGTTTCAAAGTCTGGTTTGACCGCTGGATGCTGCAGCCGGGGGACAACCGCAAGCTGGAGCTGCAACTGGCCATCGAACAATGCCGTTGGGTGGGAGTGGTGGCCTCTCCAGAGTGGGTTGCCGATCCCTGGCCAAGGGATGAGCTGTACAGCGGGTTTCCCCATGCCCCGGCACGACAAAACCAGCGCCTGCTGACGCTGCTGCACACCCCCACTGAGCTACCCCGCCCCCTGGAAGAGGCGCCCCTGCTGGATTTTACTGGCTCAGAAGAGGATCCGGTGCTGTTTGAGTACCGCGCCTTGGAGCTAATGCACTTTTTGGATCCCAGCTTCCCTGCCCCCGGGGATCTGCAGCGGTTCCGGCTGCAATACCGCCGCCGTGAGGGGAAAGAGTCCCTGGAAGATGAAGAGGTGCAGGGATTTCAGGCCTTTTTGCGGGCCATCCAGATGGCCATCCTGCGCATTGCCACAGGCGAAACCCCCTCCGCCACGCCAGAAGAAGGAGCGCGTCAGATCGCCATTTTGCAGTTCATTCAGCGGCTGTTTCAGTGGAACAGTGCCGACATCCAATTCGAGCGGGGGGAAGACTGGCGTCGCCGCGGCAACCTGACGGAAGCCCTGGCCGCCTACGACCGGGCTCTGAACATGGATCCCAACTTCGCCCTGGCTTGGAGCCGCCGTGGGGATGTGCTGGTGCAGCTGGCCCGCTACCGCGAGGCGGTGGACAGCTACAATGGATCCCTGAGCATCAACCCCTACGACGAAGAAACCCGGCTGCGCCTGGCCCTGATTCTGGGGCGCCTGGGGCAGTACAAGTCGGCGGTGGTTAACTACGACAAGGTGCTGGAGAGCAACCCGGAAGATGCTCTGGCCTGGCATAACCGCGGCATCCGCCTGCTGCAACTGAAGCGGTCGAAGCTGGCCCTGAACAGCCTGAACAAAGCGCTGCGCCACAACCCCAAGCAGCCCCGCACCTGGCTGGCCCGTGGGATCGTGTTGCGACGGCTGCGGCGGCCCAGCTCGGCAGCGGCTAGTTTTGCGCGGGTTTTGAAGCTCAACCCCAGAAGTGCGCGGGTTTGGCGCTACCAAGGCAATGCCCTCTTCCACTGCCACCGGCTGCGCTCGGCTGTCGAGTGTTACAAGCGCTCGCTGCGGCTGCGTCGCCGGGATCCCATCACCCTGCACAACTTGGGGGTGGCCCTGCTGCGCTTGGGGCAGTATCGGCTGGCCAGCAAGGCCCTAGAACGCGCTCTGCGCTACGATGCCGACAACTACAAAAGCTGGTACGCCCGCGGTGTGGCCTTCCAGAAATTGGGCTACCTGAAAGAAGCCTGTATCCACTTCGAGGAAGCCCTCAAGATCAAGCCGGAGCACTTTCCAGCCCGCTATGCCTTGGCGGTAGCTCAGCAGGAGCTGGGGCAATATGAGGCCAGCCTACGGCATTTCCAGCGCTTGGTGCAGCAGCGTCCCGGCAGTTCTGCCTGCTGGTTTGGCCAGATCACCGGCCTGCGGCGCCTGGGCCGGCTGGAAGAAGCCCGTGCCGCCTGCCAGCAGATGCTCCGCCTCAACGAACGGGATCCCTGGGGCTGGTTTGCCCTGGGGTTGATCTACAGCGAGCTGAGGGATCCCGAACAAGCTGTGCAAGCCTACTCGCGGGTTTTGCAGCTCACCCCAGAAGATGCTGTGGCCCTCAACAACCGCGCCTGGGAAGCCTTGAAACTGGGGAAGCTGGAACCTGCTCTGGCAGACGCCCAACAGGCCACGCACCTGGATCCGCAGCGGCCCGCCTTTTGGCACACCCTGGGGCTGATTCAACTGCGCGCCGGCCAGCGAGAAGCCGCCCAGGCCAGCTTGCAGCGCTGTCTGGAGCTGGATCCCCAATTTCAGCCGGCCCAAGCTGCTTTGCAGGATTTGGCCCAAGAAGACTCGGCCTCCCCGGCGGGAATGGCTCTGCCGGAATTGGAAACCCTCACTCCCCAACCGCAGCCGGTTGACCCCAACCCCTAGCAGGATCCCCTGGGCTTTCAAACTCCCAAGGACAGTGCCTGCAGCACGCCGACGGGAGCAGAACATGCCACACTGGATCCCACCCCCTCAGCACCGACACGCATGGATCCCTATCTGATCCCTGTCAAGCTTCCCCACAGCTCCTACGATATTCTCCTCCAGTCTGCCGAAGGCCCCCCTGGCCACAGCCTCATCCAGCTGGGATCCCAAATGCGAGCTAGAGGGCTTTCCGGCAAGGCTCTGGTGGTGAGCCATCCCGGCATTGCCAAACACTTTGCCGAGAAGTTGCTGCAGGGGCTGCAACAAGCGGGGTTTGCCGCCCACCTCTGCCTATTGCCTGCCGGCGAACGCTACAAAACCCTGCGCTCGGTGGCCAAGATCTACGACGCCGCCCTAGCCTTTGGCCTGGAGCGCTCCTCCACCTTGGTGGCTCTAGGAGGGGGGGTCATTGGCGACATAGTGGGGTTTGCCGCCGCCACCTGGCTGCGCGGGATCCCTTTTGTGCAGGTGCCCACCTCACTTTTGGCCATGGTGGATGCGGCCATTGGTGGCAAGACCGGTGTCAACCATCCTGGCGGGAAAAACCTCATTGGGGCGTTTTATCAGCCGCGCCTGGTGTGGATTGACCCGACGGTGCTGAAAACTCTGCCCCCACGGGAGTTTACTTCGGCTTTGGCAGAAGTGATCAAATACGGCGTGATTCAGGCTGCCGACCTATTTGAGTTTTTGGAAGATCGACCCCAACTGAGCCGCTATACCGACTTTACTCCCGCAGACTTGCACTACCTGCTGCGCCGCTGTGCCGAGTGCAAAGCCTGGGTGGTGCAGCAGGACGAGAAAGAAGCGGGCCTGCGGGCCATCCTCAACTACGGCCACACCCTCGGCCATGCCCTAGAAGCTGCCACCGGCTACCGCCGCTATCTGCACGGAGAAGCTGTCGCCATCGGCATGGTAGCTGCCGGGGAGATCGCCCGCCGCCTGGGGTGGTGGAGCGCCGCTGAAGCCGAACGGCAACGACACCTGATCGAAAAAGCAGGATTGCCCAGCCGATGGCCCGCCGGGATCCCTTGGGAGGCAGTGCTGCAGGCGATGCAGGCCGACAAGAAAGTCAAACAGGGGCGGATTCGCTTCGTTCTGCCCCGCCGCATCGGCCAGGCCGAGCTGACCGATCAAGTCGAGCTGGCAGAGGTGCAGGCTGCTTTGGCCTCGATTACAGCCACCTCTGGAACCCTAGAATTAGGAAAACCTAAGGACAAGAAAGCATGGCACGGCAACAACGGGTAGCCATCTTGGGGGCCACAGGAGCAGTAGGGACGGAGCTGCTGACGCTATTGGAAGAGCGCCACTTTCCTGTAGCCGACCTCAAGCTTTTGGCCTCGCCCCGTTCAGCGGGCACTTATTTGACCTTCAAGGGGGAGCGGATCCCGGTGGAACCAGTTTCAGAAGCGGCCTTCCGGGGCCTGGATCTGGTGCTGGCCTCTGCCGGAGCAAGTGTTTCCAAAGCCTGGGCCAAGCCCATCGTCGAGGCGGGGGCGGTGCTGATTGACAACTCCAGCGCCTTTCGCCTGGATCCCAATGTTCCGCTAGTGGTGCCGGAGGTCAACCCCCAGGAAGCCTTCCGTCACCAAGGGATCATTGCCAATCCCAACTGCACCACCATCCTAATGTGCGTGGCCATCTACCCCCTGCATCGCCACATCCCCCTGCGCCGAGTGGTGGCCGCTACCTATCAATCCGCCAGCGGGGCTGGGGCCAGAGCCATGCAGGAACTTCAAGAACAAACCCGCGCCTACCTGCAGGGGCAGCCGTTTCCGCCCCAGGTGTTCCCTTACCCCATTGCCTTTAACCTCTTCCTCCACAACAGTCCCCTGCAAGAGAACGGCTACTGCCAGGAAGAGATGAAGATGGTGAACGAATCCCGCAAGATTATGGGATCCCCCAACCTGCGGCTGACAGCTACCTGTGTGCGGGTGCCGGTGCTGCGTACCCACGCCGAGGCCCTCAATCTAGAGTTTGAACAGCCCTTCCCTGTGGAAAAAGCCCGGCAAATCCTGGCCCAGGCCCCTGGGGTGGTGCTCATTGAAGATTGGCAGCAGAACCGCTTTCCCATGCCCATCGACGTGGCCGGCAAGGACGCAGTGGCCGTGGGCCGCATCCGCCAGGACATCTCCGAGCCCAAGGCCCTGGAGCTGTGGCTATGCGGGGATCAAATCCGCAAAGGTGCGGCCCTCAACGCCCTTCAAATTGCCGAGCTGCTTTTGAAGGACTAATTCACTGGAGCTTAACTCTCCAGGTTACTGGCCCCGCTGTAACAGGGGCAGCCTGAGTGCTGTTCAACGTCACCGGGGAGTTGGGGTAATCATAGTCACCGGGTAATGGCAAAGTTACCGCTGTTTGTACAGGGATGGCCACTGTGCAAATTTGTCCTGGGGCTACTGATCCTCCGGTGAATTTAATGGTGTTCGTAGGCAGCGGTGGCGGCGGGGGTTCGAGAGTGGGGGAGCCGCACGAAGTAGAAGTCCCCGCAGCGGCAACTTGCAAACCAGAAAACGGCGCTCCCGGCAAGGTGTGATTAAAGGCCAAGCCCGTCAATGGAATGGCTGCGCTGTTGGTGATGGTAAACATCAACATTCCGGTGCCGATACCGGGAGCCATGGATGGGCCAAACGGGTTGGGAGAAAAGGTCATGGTAAAGGTGGGAGCTGGCACCGTTACCGTTAAGCTGATAGCAGCAGCGGTGGCATTGAGCCCTTGGTTGTTGCTCAGGGTTACCGCGGGGCTGGTCAGGGATCCCGCTGTCGTGGCTGTAACCTGAAGATCCAGGCTGATGGTGCAGCTAGCGTTGGCTGCCAATGAGCCGTTGACCAACGAGATGGAAGTGGTTGTTGGTGAAGCTATCACCGTCCCCCCACAGCCATCGCTCAGGTTATTGGGACTGGCAATGACCAAACCGTTAGGCAAGGTGTCGGAAAAAGCTAGACCAGTCAGCGGCAGAGCGGCTGTGTTGGTAATCGTGTAGGTCAGAGTTGTTTTGGGAGTGGAGCCAAAAGCCAGCGAGACCGAGGTAGAACTAAATGCCTTGGCAAAAGTCGGGGCACCCGGCGTGGGTGTCGGAGTCGGCGTAGGTGTCGGAGTTGGAGTCGGCGTAGGTGTCGGAGTTGGAGTCGGTGTAGGTGTAGTCACTGTCGTCCCACCGCTTCCGCCGCCACCGCAGCCGGTCAGTCCTAGACAGGCCGCTCCTAGACTCAAGGCCACAAGAGTTGTAACTGCTTTTTTCTTCATCGCTCTCTCACTCCTCATCACTATCGGACTTGACTTTAGTTTTTATCGACCTGTCTTGCTGCAGTGTACTCCAGTCCAATTGCTGTTCAGGACGCTTCTGTGCCGAGGCAATTCACAATTATTGTAATAAACCTTGGCTTAGCTGGCAAACTCCAACTAGGGAATAGCTCCTTCAGACTTGCTCTTAGGTACCTTGCTTGTAAGCACAAAATCTGGCGCTCCAAGCCAACTTTCAGAACCTCGCCTATGCCGCTCGAGCCAGCAATGTTCACACAACGTTGGAAAGGGAGGAGAATTGAGAAGCATTCGGCCTTTGTGGAGAGGGGCTTGTGCATCCAATCGCGATGGGATCCCTGGCTAGCTTTATCGCCGGCTTGGCGACGGGGCTGGGGGCTTTGCCGGCCCTTTTTCTTCCCTCGCTCTCCGAAAGGGTACAAGGGATCCTGCTGGGGTTTGGGGGTGGGGTGATGTTGGCGGCCACCTCTTTTTCCCTGCTGGTGCCGGGCACCGAGGCAGCCATGGCGCTGGGGTATTCCCCATTTGGGGCGGCTGTGGTGATGGTGGCAGGCCTGTTGTTGGGGGCGATCTTCCTGGAGAGTGCCCACCGCTTTTTTCCCCACGAGCACTTTTTCAAAGGGGTTGAAGGGGAGAACCGCGCCCATTTGAAGCGGATTTGGCTGTTCATCATTGCCATTGCCCTGCACAATTTCCCGGAAGGACTGGCGGTGGGAGTGGGTTTCGCTACCGGCCAAGTCGGCGATGGGTTGGCGTTGGCGTTGGGGATCGGCTTGCAGAACATGCCAGAAGGGCTGGTGGTGGCTTTGTCACTGGTGGGCCAGGGGTACTCGCGGCTGTTCGCTTTTGGCATCGCCCTGCTGACCGGACTGGTGGAGCCCATCGGCGGGATCCTGGGAGCAACGGTGGTCTCTCTGGCGCAGCCCCTACTACCCTGGGGCATGGCTTTTGCGGCGGGGGCGATGTTGTTTGTCATTTCCGATGAGATCATCCCTGAGTCGCACCGGCAGGGGTTGGAGCGGGAGGGCACCTTTGGGGTCATCAGTGGGTTTGTGGTGATGATGTTGCTGGATATCACCTTGGGCTAGCAAGGGATCCCGTCGCGAAGTGGAACGGAGTTTTATTTTTTATGTTGAGTAACGAACCCTTTTTGTGGCGAGGAGCAGGGGAACACGCCTGTCTGCTGCTACATGGATTGGGGGGCGGTGTTTACGAGTTGCAATGGCTGGCAGAGCGGCTGTTGGCGGCTGGCCTGACGGTGCAGGGATTTAACTATCCCGGCCATGACAGTGCTCCGCATCGCTTACACGACCGCCGGTCTGCCCACATGCCCCCTTCCCGCTGGACGGAGTGGTACGGGCGGGCTTTGGAGCATTATCTGGCTTTGCAGCAGGAGTATCCCCGCGTTTCCTTGGTGGGCTTTTCCACCGGCTGTCTGCTGGCTTTGCACCTGGCTTTTGCCCATCCCATCCATAAATTGGTGCTGCTGGCGCCATTTTTCGCCATTCGCCACCGCTGGTACTATCTTTTTCGCCCTGAGCAGTACCTGAACAGCCTGGGTTGGCTATTGAAGGAGGTGCCCCGCCTCAGCTTGCCGATTCGGGATGGGGACGCTCGAGCCTTGGCAGAAAGAACGGCCTATTTCCGCAGCTTTAATCTGTCGGCAGTGCGCAGCGCCCTCGAGCTCATCGAGCGGGTCAAGGGGGAAGTGGCCAGCATCCGGGTTCCCACCCTGATCCTGCAATCCCGCCAAGATATGGTGGTGGACCCCGACCAGGCAATGTGGCTCTATCAAGAGCTGGGATCCGAGGAGAAGATCTTGCATTGGCTGGAGCACTCCGACCACATCCTCACTTTGGACTGCGAGCGGGAAACGGTGTTTGACCAGGTTTGCGCCTTTCTCAAACGGGATCCCTCTGCGCCCGGATCAGCGTAACCCGCTGCCAAGCACCGCGGGCATCGTAGTCCCGGATCAAACACAAGAGACAATGGCAGTCTTCCGGCTGCGGAAACCAGCTCAGGCTTACCGAAAAGCTGCGATCCCGCTGGGCAGTGGGGATGGGCAAGGGATCCGGCCCGCCAATCCACAGCCCTCCCGGCAAGGGATCCCAGTTGCTCAACCACTCTGCCCCCGAGCAGTCCACCTCGGTTTCGGCAAACCGGCCCTCGGCAACCGCAAAGCTCTGGGCGATCCCCCGCCATCTCCCCTGGAGGCAGGCCCTCAGCTGCTCTCTGCTCAGGGGTGCACAGTCTGCAACGGGATCCAAAGCTTGGCCGCGCCGCTCCAGGATCGCGGTTACCTCTACCAGACGACCTTGGACATCCCACTGTTGCACCAGCCGCGCCTTGCGATCCCTCCAGAGAAAGCCCTGCTCGACGGCAAAATCACTAAACGGCGCCAGTTGCAGCCGCCCATTGGAAAAAGATCCATCGGGGAAAAAGCGCAATCCCGGCGAGAAATCCTGGTAGACCCAGCTCTGGGAGCTTTCGGGAGTGGGGGATCCCTGTAGGGGGTAGTAGGCGTTGGTTTGGCGGATCGCGCTCCCTGCCGCCGGACTTCCTGAAGAAGAGGATGGAGCCAAGGCCTCAAAGGTGATGAGGCTGCGCTTTTGGCCCCCCAGCTCCCAGCCGCCGGCGGTGGGTCGATAGTTGGAGAAGAGACCGTGCCACACTCCCAGGTGGAGAGCCAGACATTGTTTTTGGGTTTTCATGAAGCAATGTGAAGCTAAGATTGTGAGGACGTAACGCTGGAGAGCAAGACCTATGGGGAAGGAGCTCCGAGGTGGCATTTTACTGGTTTTGGGGTTTATGCTGTCTCCCCTTTCCTGGTGGAATGACTTGTTTTTCAACCTGCCGATTGCCTATGGGTTGGGCTACCTGTGTAGCCTGTGGCAGCCACAGTGGTTTTTGGGCGGAACCCTCGTGGGGTACTGGCTCTCCAACTTGATAGGCATTCTCATGATGCAGTTTGGCGCTACGGATGTCGTCGAGAAAGGCGAGAAACCCCGCAATATGAAACGCGATCTCTTGATTGGGCTGGCTTCTTCTACCGCCTATACTTCGGCAATTGTTGGGCTGCTTCAGTTTCACCTCGTCGATATCAGCGCCATCTTCCCCATTTCTTAACCCTATGCCGCTGGCAATTTTCTGGGCAACTTTAGTCGAAGGGATCCTCGCTTTTGTTGCCACCCATATCGACGACTTTTTCTTGCTGGTTCTGTTGTTTGCCCAGGCGCAGCTGCAACCCCTGTGGAAGGGCTGGCACATTTGGCTGGGAGGCTACTTGGGCTTGGCAGGGTTGATCCTGCTCAGCTCTCTGGGATACCTGGGGGGCCTGCTGTTGCCGCCACCTGCGATTGGGCTGCTGGGGGTGATCCCGATTGCGGTAGGCGGTTGGAAATTGTGGCAACCTGAACCTGAAGAAACCTTGGAAAAAGAGTTGGAAGAGTTGCGAGAGCGCCCAACCCAAAAGGCTTGGCCGATCCTTTTGCCCTCGCCAGTTCTGATGTCCATGCTCTTCACCTTTGCCAACGGCGGAGATAATGTCAGCCTGTACGTTCCTTTGTTTGCCGGCAGCACCCCTCTCCAGTTGGCCCTCTTTGCCACAATCTTTTTTCTGATGAAGGGATTGTGGTTTGCAATGGCTCAAAAACTGACGATGCAGCCTGCAGTGGCGAAGGTTTTAACGGAACGGACAGAACACTGGGTGCCCTGGATTCTCATGGGCTTGGGGGTGTGGATCCTGTTCAAAAATGAGACTTGGAGATGGCTTTTGTCTTAGACTCTGGCCGGGATTTGTTCGTGATAGCGGGACGGGATTCTTTCGAGTTCTAGTCGTTGTGTCGGTCTAGGGAGGGATCCCAGTCCAGATCTTCGTGGCGGTGCTCCCGTTCCCAGCGATGCACCCAGTCCCAAATGCGATAGTGCTGCTCGGCGGTGAGTTGCTTGGGATCTTGGGCCAAAGCGGCAGCCTCTTCTGGGGTGAGCAAAGCAGCCAGGCTGCCGATCTCCACCAAATAGCGGCGTTCTTCCGCAGTGGTGTGGGACTGATTGAGCCGTTGAATTAAACGACGTAAAGTGGCTACATCTTGACTCATAAGCCGATAGGAAAGAATCGACGAGCATCTAAGCTGGTAAGAACAGTTTAAGAGCAGAATCATCAAAATCACCAAAAGAAAACAGTCCAAATTGTCTGCCCAATGCTCCTCTAATCCTCAAAGGATCCCAGAATGCGCACTTCTGGCTCCAAAAGCACCGACCATTGTTGATAGACCTTTTCCTGGGCCAAGCGAATCAAGCGGTAAATGTCCTTGGCACTCGCCTGATGGCAATTGAGGATGAAGTTGGCATGGCGCTCTGAAATTTGGGCCCCACCGATGCGGTACCCCTTCAAGCCGACCTGCTCGATTAGCCAGCCGGCAGGGTGAGACTCTGGGTTGCGAAAGACGCTGCCACAACTGGGCAAATGATAGGGCTGAGAGCTTAGGCGTTGGTTGAGGTAGCGCTGGGTTTCCCACTGCACCTGGGCCGGATCCCTGCTTGGGATCAACTGCAGCGTCGCTCCTGTCACCGTCCAGGGGGAGTCCTGTAGGCGAGAGCGGCGATAGCCAAATTGCAGATCGGCAGGTTCTAGGCGGCAGGGCTCCTGCTCCTCATCCAAAATCTGTACTTCCGCCAGCACATCCGCCATGGCGCGTCCGTGGGCACCCGCATTCATCACCACGGCTCCCCCTAGCGTGCCCGGGATCCCGATGGCCCACTCCAAACCGCTCCAGCCTTGCTTGGCGGCTGCCCGCGCCAGATTGACCAAAGGCTCTCCGGCAGCGGCCCACATTCTCCCCCCCGCCAACAGTTGCATCCCGCGCAGACGGCGGGTACCGATCACCAGCCCCTTCAACCCCGCATCGCTGATGAGCAGATTGCTACCTGCCCCCAGCAGCGTCGTGGGGATCCCTTCTGCTCGCGCCCAAGCCAAACACTGCTGCAGCTCCAGATGGCTACGGGGCTCACAATACCACTCGGCCTTGCCGCCCACACGAAAGGTGGTCAGAGGAGCCAACGGGATCCCCGATTGAATTCGTCCAGATAGCAGAGCCGCCGGCCCGCGGGGGAGAAGCCTGTCTTCAGCGGTAAGACTTGCCGCCTCAGACTCACAGGAACCGTCCCGCTGAGGCACCACCGGAGCCGTCGTCATGATTCAATACCTCAGAAGCAGCTATCTTTTCAGCTGAAGTTTGGATTTTTGGCTTGCCCAGGCTGTTCCCTCACCTGAGCCGCATATGCCCGCATCGTAGCGATTATCTGCTGATTTAGGTCCCCTGCGCCCAAAAAAACGGCGAGATCTCCAGGGTGCAGGACGGACGGCAACACCTCCGGCAATCGCGGCAAAGACGACACATAGCGCACATGGGGATGGTGCTCCGCCACCGCCACGGCCAAGCGCAAGCTGTCGGAACCCTCAGGCGCCGGCTCTCCCGCTCCATACGTAGGCACGATCACCACCACGTCCGCCTCCCCAAAGCAGCGGGCAAAATCTTGGAACAGGGCAGCCAAGCGGCTGTGGCGATGGGGCTGAAATACCGCCACCACCCGCCGCTGCTGTAGCCGTGCTGCCTGCAGGGTGGCTCGAATCTCGCTGGGATGATGGGCATAGTCGTCGATAAAGGTGACTCCACCCACTTCCCCCTTGTGCTCAAAGCGGCGATGCGCCCCCCGAAATTGCGCCAAAGCTGAGGCAATCACCGCAAACTCCAAGCCCAACTGTCGCCCAACGGCAACCGCCGCCAGGGCATTGCTGAGGTTGTGGGATCCCAACACCTGTAGGCGAAGCTGTCCGAGCAGGGATCCCCTTTCCCAAATCTCGGCGCAGGTGAAACTGGCAGTGTAGAGGATTTGGCGAGCTTGGTACTGGGCTTGGGGATGACCGGTCAGGCTGTAGCCCACATCCACCCTCAGGTGAGCCGCCACGTTGGGACAGTCCAGACAGGCCACCAGGGTTTGGCTTTGCTGCCCATACTGTTGAAAAGCCCGGATCACCTGCCCCAAATCGGCGTAGTGATCGGGGTGATCCAGCTCAATGTTGGTGATCACCCCAATCTTGGGATAGAGCCGCACCAGGGATCCATCCGACTCATCCACCTCCGCCACCCAATACTCCCCCTTGCCCAGACGGGCATTGCCATCCCAGGCATCCACTTCCCCGCCGATAATCAAGGTGGGATCCCAGCCCGCCGAGAGCAACACATAGCCGATCATGCTGCTGGTGGTGGTTTTGCCGTGGGTGCCGGCCACCCCAATGCCGGAGCGATGGTTAAACAGAGCCGCCAACAAGTCCGCCCGATGCCAAACCGTCAATCCTTTGCCCAGGGCAGCGGCCAATTCTGGATTGGTGGGGCGAATGGCGCTGGAATAGACCACCTGCGGATCCCCGACCAACCCCTCCAAGCTGTGGCCCTGAAAGAAGCGCACCCCCAAAGCTTCCAGGCGGCGGGTACGGCCATTGGCGACAATGTCGGATCCGGAAACGCGAAACCCTTGCTTAGCCAGAATATAGGCCAGAGCCGACATCCCCACTCCACCAATGCCCACAAAGTGATAGGTGGACAGAAAGGGATTTAAGGGATCCAAATGCAGGGGCAGAGGCTGAGACGGAACCGGCAACGGCGGGATGGGATCCCCTCCTCCAACTGTTTCCACCATCGCAACTCCACCCCACTCCTAAAACCGCCACACTCCAAAAAAAGGACTGCGTTCTGCTGACTACAAACAGGTTCGAACAGGCCACATCATATCAGGAATCCCCAGAGCTAGGTAGGCTGCGCCCCACCGGTTGCCGTGATCTGCCGGCACCTTGGGGAACCCACAGGGGGTGAAAATACGGTGAGCACAAGCAACACAGAATACAGCTGGACATTTTCATCCCAAAAACTTTACACTTGTTTAAGAAAAAGAGGCGGCGTTTGTCGTCTGCAAAGCCACAGCGGGTAAAAGGCCATGAACCCACGAGCGCTTTGGTCGCTGGCAGGAGTCGGGCTGCTTGGTTGTGCCGGTCTGGCATGGCTGGGATTGAGCCAACAGGGAGCCACACAGTCGGTATCGGGAAGTGCAGAGGCAACGGTGGAAATGCGGCTGCCTCTGCAAGTTGGTGCTTTGGGTCGCCTGGAGCCGGAGGGGGAAGTGCTGCGCATTGCCGGTTCCCCCGGAGAACGGCTGGGAGAGCTGCTGGTGGCCGAGGGGGATCGCGTGGTGGCAGGCCAAGTGCTGGCCCGCTTGGAAAGCTACGCCGAGCGGTTGGCGGAGCGAGAGTACGCTGCCGCCCAACTTCAAGAGGCCCGCGCCCGGTTTCAGGCCGAGACCCGTTTCAGTCAGGCCCAAATCCAAGAGGCACGCACCCGCCTCAGCCGTCTGGACGAGCCGCAACAGATGCAAATCCGCTCCCAGGAAGCGGTGGTGGAACGTATCCGGGCAGAACTGGCCGATGCCGAGGCCAATCTGGCCCGCTTTCAGGAGCTCTGGCAGGAAGGAGCAATCTCGCAACAAGAGCTGGATCAACGCCGGCTGCTGGTGCGGCAACGACAGGAGGACTTGCGGGCTGCCGAAGCCACCCTGAGCCAACTGCGCCTGGCCCGTGAGCGGGATCTGCTCAATGCCCAAGCCCAAGTCCAAGCTGCCGAGGCGGGACTGAGTCTGGCCCAAGCCCAAGTCCAACTGGGATCCCTGGCCCGCAATCTGGAACTGGCAGAAGCTCGCCTAGAGCGCACCCTCATCCGCGCTCCCCGTGCTGGACAGGTGCTCAAGATCCACACCCGCCCTGGAGAGGTCATCCCCGCCGGCGAGGGCATTCTCGAGCTGGGCAACACTGACCAAATGATGGTGGTGGCCGAGGTCTACGAAACAGACATCTTGCGGGTTCGGCCAGGCCAGCAGGCCACCATTAGCAACCGCGCTCTGCCAGAAACCCTGCAGGGCCGAGTGGAGCGGGTAGGCCTGCAGATTGGCAAGAAAGATGTGCTCAACACCGACCCAGCTGCCGATGTGGATGCCCGTGTGGTAGAGGTGTATATCCGCCTGGATCCGGAGAGCAGCGCCCGCGTGGCTGGCCTGACCAACCTGCAGGTGAATGTGGCCATCGATGTCGAGGGGTAGGCTCAGCCCATGTACAGTCTGTTCAGTGTGGCTTTTATCGCCCATCGGATCCCGTTGGCCTGGCTGCAGTTGACGCGGGAGAAGATCCGCCTGCTGGTGGCCCTGGCGGGCATTGCCTTTGCTTGCATCTTGATGTTCATGCAGTTGGGCTTCCAAGACAGCCTGCTGGAAAGTGCCATCCGCTTCCACGTGGCCCTGAAGGGAGAGATCTTCCTGGTCAGCCCTCAGTCCAACGCCCTGATTGCCATGAACACCTTCTCCCAGCGGCGACTCTATCAGGCTTTGGGCTTTGAGGGGGTGCGGGCCATCTCGCCTGTCTATGTGGGCTTTGCCCTCTGGAAAAACCCGGAGACCCGCCGTACCCGCAGCATTTTCGTGGTGGGAGTGGATCCCTCGGCTGATCTGTTGGACTTGCCGGAACTAACACCGGACAAGCTGGAAGAGATCAAAAAGGCGGACGTGGTGCTGTTTGACCGCCGTTCCCGCAGCGAGTTTGGCCCCATCCCAGAGTGGTTTGAGTCCGGGCGAGAGGTGGTTACTGAGGTGGGAAACCGCCGCGTCCAGGTGGGGGGCCTGTTTGAGATGGGGGCCACCTTTGGAGCCGACGGCACCATTCTCACCAGCGATCTCAATTTCCTGCGCACTTTTCCGCAGCGGGGGCGCGGCCTAGTGGATATCGGCGTGGTGCAACTCCAGCCGGGTGTGGATCCGGATCCCTTGGTGCGGCAGATGCGGGCTTTGCTGCCGGAAGATGTGCGGGTGCTCTCACGGGCGGAGTTTATCGATATGGAGCAAACCTACTGGGAAGAGGGCACAGCCATCGGCTTTATTTTCGGCCTGGGGGTGGGCATGGGCTTTATTGTCGGCATTGTGATTGTCTATCAAATTCTCTACACCGATGTGTCGGATCACCTGGCGGAATATGCCACTCTCAAAGCCATGGGCTATACCGATACCTACCTGCTGGGGGTGGTATTTCAGGAGGCGCTCCTGCTGGCCGGCTTGGGGTACATTCCTGCCTTTGCCCTGTCGGTTTTGCTCTACGATTTGACGGCCAATGCCACGTTGCTGCCTATTGCCATGACCTTCAACCGGGCAGTGCTGGTGCTGGGGCTGGCGGTGAGCATGTGTTTCATCTCAGGAGCGATTGCCGTGCGACGGCTGCGGGCAGCCGATCCTGCCGACATTTTCTAGAGTTTTGGCTGTGGGTGAAGCGCTAGGGTGTTGAGCAATAGTCTGTCAAAGGGTGCTGGATGGATGGTGAAGGGTTTGAGCTAGGCTGTCTAAAAACTTCTGGGATCCTCATCAACGCTCTCCGGCCAAAGGTTTCTAAATGGTCTCATCTCAACGCTCCAAATGACGGCCTAAGTGGTCAATGAGTTGTCAACGCAAAGTTTTGAGATTTTGAGTTTCCTATGCTGACTCCTCTTCTCGATCAAGCTGCCCTTGCTTCTGCCCAGAATGCCGTTGAGCCAGTGGTGAAAGCCGAAGGTGTAAACCACTATTTCGGCGAGGGATCCCTGCGCAAGCAGATTCTCTTCGACATTAGCTTTGCCCTGCAGCCAGGGGAGATCGTGCTGCTGACTGGCCCTTCCGGCTCCGGCAAAACCACCCTGCTGACGCTGCTGGGGGCCTTGCGCTCGGTGCAGGAGGGCAGCTTGCGGGTGTTGGGACAGGAGCTGCGGGGAGCTCAGCCCAGTACTCTCATTCAAATCCGCCGCCAGGTCGGGTACATTTTCCAGGCCCATAACCTGCTGCGATCCCTGACGGCAGCCCAAAACGTGCGCATGGCCCTGGAGCTGCACAACGGCCTCTCTCCTCAGGAAGCCCAGCAGCGAGCGGAAGCAATGCTGGCGGCGGTGGGCCTGGGGGATCGCGTCCACTACTACCCGGAACAGCTTTCCGGCGGACAAAAGCAGCGGGTGGCCATTGCCCGCGCCTTGGTTAGCCATCCCAAGCTGGTGCTGGCGGACGAGCCCACGGCAGCCCTAGATAGTAAGTCGGGCCGCGAGGTGGTGACCCTGATGGAGAAGCTGGCGCGGGAGCAGGGCTGCACCATCCTCATGGTGACCCACGACAACCGCATCCTGGACATCGCGGATCGGGTGCTGCACATGGAGGATGGCCGGCTGGAGAGCCAAGGGGTTGCCTAGCTTTGCCCAGAGCAGGCGTGGCGGCGGTACCAGTCGATGGTGCGCTGCAGCCCTTCCCGCAAGCCGACTTTGGCCACAAAACCCATCCTCTCTCGGGCCTTGGAGACATCCAGACAGCGGCGGGGTTGGCCATTGGGCTTGTCCGTTTGCCAGCGGATCTCTCCCCGGAACTCCATCAGCTCGCAGATGAGAGCAATCAGATCCCGGATGGAGATCTCTTCACCGGTGCCCAGGTTCAAGGGATCCGCCCCGTCGTAAAGCTGGGTGGCCATGACAATGCCGCGGGCCGCATCTTCAGCGTAGAAAAACTCGCGGGTGGGGCTGCCATCCCCCCACACTTCGACATAGTTTTGGCCCCGTTGCTGTGCTTCATGCACCTTGCGGATCAAAGCCGGGATTACGTGGGAGCTTTCGGGGTCGAAGTTGTCCATCGGGCCATAGAGGTTCACCGGCAGCAGGTAGATGCCGTTGAAGCCGTACTGCTGTCGGTAGGCTTGCAGTTGCACCAGCAGGGCTTTCTTGGCGATGCCGTAGGGGGCGTTGGTCTCTTCCGGGTAGCCGTTCCAGAGATCCTCTTCCTTGAAGGGGACGGGGGTAAACTTGGGGTAGGCGCAGATGGTGCCCACGCAGACAAACTTCTCCACCCCGGCCAGATAGGCGGCGTGGATGAGCTGGGATCCCATGATGAGGTTGTCGTAGAAGAGTTCTGCCGGCTTGGCTTGGTTGAGGCCGATGCCACCCACGTGGGCGGCCAAATGGATGACGATATCTTGCCCTTGCACCACCTCTTGGCAGACTTCCCAACGGCGCAGATCCTGGGTGCGGGAGCGCGGGATGCGCACCTGCTCCGGCTTTACCCCCAGCACCTGCAACTGTTGCAGCACATGTTTGCCCAAAAAGCCGCTGCCCCCTGTGAGCAAAATGCGCTTCTGGCTGAGATCGACGGAGCTGGGCAAGCTGTTGGGCATAGATCCGACGCAGAGAACTTCCGGCTTTCATTATGCTGCAGACAGGATAGCCGTATTCCAGACTTGTTGGCGATGGTCATCGAGAATAGGCAAGGCATCAACTCAAAACCTGGGCAAACCGCGCCGGCGACAGAGTAGGGATCCATTCATCCGCTTGTCCATAGGCTTGTTGGGCGAAGCGACGGGCCAAAGCGGGCAGGATGGGCAGGGGATTGCTGAAGCCGGAAAACAGTTGTAAGCCTTCCCAGCCGGGCAGGGATCCCACCAGAGGCTGGTGATCAGCGCTGAAGGCCACCAAGCAGTGATACCACCGTCCAGGCAGGTGGGCCAACTTGGGCAGGTAGCGACCGGCTTGTGCCCGGATCTGGGCTTCGCTGGCGGCTGCATCCACCTCGGCATGGGGATCCGTCAATACCCGGCTGATCTGGCCCATGCGAATGCTGCCATCTACAAATTGCAGGATCCCGGCATCCAGAATCGGCGGGCAAAGCTCGTGCCCTGGCTCGTCCCAAAGGGGATCCCGATCGGGATGGGCGGCTTGTCGTTCCAGTTCCAAGCGTTGCACGGGCACGCTCATCACCAACGCTTTCAATTGCAAATCCGAGGGCTCCAGCTCCAGGGATTCGGCATGGGTGTAGTAGATGGGCACCCGGATTCCCGCTTGGCGCAACAGAGCCCGTGTCCAGCCGCCGGCGCACACCACCACTTGGCCTGCTCCGTAGCAGTCGGCTCCGGACTCTACGCCCGTGATGCGCGCTCCCTGCCGCCGCAGGGCCGTTGCTGTTGCGATCAAGAGGGATCCCCCCAATCGTTGAAAGGCTTTTTGAAAGGCCAGCGCCGTCAACAAGGGGTTGATGTGGCCATGCCGAGCCCAGAGGACTACTTCCAGAGCGGCCGGATCCAGCAGCGGCTCCAGCTCGCAGGCTGCCGCCACCGAAATCCGCCGGGGTGGGATGCGACAGTCGGCCAGATCCGCCTCAACGGCCTCTGCATCGTAGCCGGGGGCAATGGGCATGAGCAGATCCAGCTCGCGAAATTGAATATCTGCCTCCAGCTCTTCTGACAGGGTGCGGTAGCGTTGGATCCCTTCTTCCCCCAAAGCTTTGAGCAGCGGCGTTTTGCCCGCCCAATGGGCCAAGCCCCCGTAGCTGTAGCGGGTTGCTCCGTTCAGCACTCCATCTTTCTCCATCAGCAGAACGGATCCCCCCTGGCGGGCCAGTTCATAGCTTAGGGCTGCCCCGGTAATCCCACCGCCGATCAGAATCCAGTCGTAGTTGGCCATCACTTCCCTCTTTGCCCTGAACCTCATCTTGCGGCAAAGAGGCTCAGTTTGGGGTAGCGAGCGCAGCAGAACTCGGATCCGCACTGGTGGCGGTACTGGCTGAAGCGGAACTCACAAAGGGCTTCCTTGAGTCCAGATTGAGAGTCCCCTTGGGTCCAGAGTCAACATAAAAGGCAGGTTAGTGGCATCGGCCATCTGCAAATGAACCTGTGGCGGCATCTGGCCCAGACTTTATCGCTGCACACTTCCCCAACAGGCAAAAGGGGCCAACCTGGACAGAGAACATAGCCAACAGAAACGGGCGGAGATCTCCGGGATCCCTGCCCATCCTGGTTTGAGGCGGGTTATTCTCTGCCCTCAGGCGCTTTCAAGACTCTCCCGCCAGGCGGGCGTAAAACAGGCCTTGAATGCGAACAGTGTGGGGTTCCATCGCCCCTTGCTCGGTGCTGGAAGGCTGAATGCTAACAAAGGATCCCGCCATTTCGCCAGTGCTGGGATCCACGCGAGCAATCCGCAGCGACATTTTCCCCTGGGAAACCTCGTCCACCTTGCGGTTGGTGGCAAAATCATCTTTGGCAGCCTGTAGACCTACCGCAGTGTCGTAGCCGGTGTTGGATCCCCGCCCGCGCGGGTCGAGGAAGGTGCTGCTGTGATAGCCGGGCACCAAGAACTCCCCTTCAAAATCGGTCGAAGGGTCAATGGCGGAGCCCTGGGCAGTGGCGACCAAGTCTTTCACGCTAAACAGAAACGGCACCAGCTCGCGGCGGGGCATTTGGCCGGTGGTCGGCTGAAAGGTGATCCCATCCACCACTTTGAGCTCCAGCACGCCGTCTTTGGGAGTCACCTCGGCTTTAATCGGCCCCAGAGTGGCCGCTGAGATCATGATGTTTTTGGCCTTGATGAACTCTTTCTCGCCGTTCCGCTTTTCCTCTTCCACCTCAATTTGCACCGGCTGGAAGCAGACATCCGTCAGCTTCAGGGATCCCCCCCTAGGCACTTCGATACGGCCCCGGGCGTTGTCCGAGACCGAAGGGCAAATGGCGGCCTTGCCGGTGTTGCGGATCTGGTCATAGGTCAGCGGCGCCTTGGCAGCCTTAGCCGGAACAGCAAAGACGCTCAAACAAAGCGCCAACAGGATGGCGAGCAGTGGACGGTACCGCATAATCAACCTCGAAAAACCTTTTTTGAATCTGAACGCTGCTGGGGGAAATAAGCCCGAATGCCCCCATTGTACGCAATCGTGATCCCCCTCAGAGGAAGTGCCTCAAAATTAGCCACCCACCAACAGGGATCCCAGCCAGCGTTCCCGAATCTGGGTGATCAACTCGCGGATAGGCTGTTGGTTGACACGGTAGCTGATGGGATGGGCAATCAGGCGAGCTGTACTCTCGAATAGGCAGTCTCGCTCAATCAGGCCGTTTTCCCTCAGGGTGCGCCCTGTGGCTACCAAGTCGACGATGGCATCGGCCATGCCGGTGAGGGGGGCCAACTCCACCGAACCATAGAGAGAGATAAGCTCCACCGGCAAATCCAGGCGGTCAAAATACTCCCGGGCGCAGCCGACAAACTTAGAAGCCACGCGGGCATGAGCAGGCAACTGAGCTGCCGAGTGGTAGGGGCTATCTTGGGGAAGGGCCACCGACATGCGACAGTGGCCAAATTGGAGATCCAACAGGTGGGCCACCCGCGCTTCGGTGCCGGCATAGCGCTCCCGCAAGACGTCGTAGCCGACAATGCCCAACTGCGCCTGCCCGTACTCCACGTACACCGGCACATCGTGAGTGCGCACCAGCAGCGCTTCGTAGCGTTGTCCGTTCAGCCGGGTGGGGGATTCAATCCGCAGCAGGCGATTGCCGGGATCCAAAAAACGGCTGAAATCGATCCCCACCTGCTGCAGGCATTGAATGGCCTCAGGCAGCAAGGCCCCCTTGGCCAGGGCAATCGTGATGGGTGGGCTGTCGGGACGGCCATCCAGCATCTTCCTCTGCCGATCTGAGTTCTGAACTTGAGCTGGGAGCAATCGATATAAGAATGTTGGGATCCCCGTCTGCCGGGTGGAACTCTCAGGAGAGACGGGGCAAAACGAGGGGCTCAGGGGAAACCCTTGGCGAAATGCCCAGAAGAGCAAGCCCCCTTGATTGTAGGGGATCGGAATCCCAGCAGCGATTCCCCAGCCTCTTGAAAGCCCCGCCGGTTCTCTGGAATGCCGATCCTGGGATGATAAAGTCAGAGCACGGTTAGCCCGGAGGAGTGATGACGGCATGAAAGCCATGATCCTGGCAGCAGGCAAAGGCACGCGGGTGCGGCCCATCACCTACATGATGCCGAAGCCGATGATCCCCATTTTGCACAAGCCTGTCATGGAATTTTTGGTGGAGCTGCTGCGGGAACACGGCTTCGACCAGATCATGGTCAACACCAGCCACTTGGCCCACCAAATCGAAGACTACTTTCGAGATGGGCAGCAATGGGGGGTTCACATCGGCTTTTCCTTCGAAGGCCATTTTGAGAACGGCCAGCCGGTGGCCGAACCTCTGGGCTCCGCTGGCGGTATGCGCAAGATCCAGGATTTCTCCGGATTTTTCGACAGTACCTTTGTGGTGCTCTGTGGGGATGCGCTAATCGACCTAAACCTCACGCAGATCGTCAACTTCCACAAAGCCAAGGGAGCGCTGGCCACCGTGGTGTTGCGGGAGGTGGATCCCAGCCAGGTCTCCAGCTACGGAGTGGTGGTAACCGATGAGACGGGTCGCATCACTGCCTTCCAAGAAAAGCCCAGGCGGGAAGAGGCCCTCAGCCACACCATCAACACCGGCATCTACGTTTTCGAGCCGGAAGTGTTCGACTACATTCCCCCCGGCTGCCCCTACGACATCGGCAGCGATCTCTTCCCGGCCTTGGTGAAAGCGGGCGCTCCCTTTTATGGGATCACGGCTGACTTTCAGTGGGTGGACATTGGCCGCACCCACGACTACTGGCTGGCAGTGCAAAAAGTGCTGCGCGGCGAGATCAAGGGGGTCAAGGTGCCCGGGATCCAGATTCAACCCGGCGTATGGACGGGGATCAACATCCGCGCCAACTGGGATCGCATCCACATCGAGCCACCGGTCTACATCGGGGCCAGCAGCTATTTGGCGGACGGGGTCAAACTCATCGGCCCCACGGCAATTGGCTACGGATGTGTGTTGAATGAAGGGTGTACGCTGGATGGCAGCTTGATTTTTAACTACACCCAGATTGCGGCAGGCGTGACCCTACGCCACCAGATGGTGATGGGTCGCTACTGCATTTCCTCGGATGGCAATGCCATCGACACCGAAGAGTCCAACCTCACGTGGCTGATCGGAGATGCCCGCAGCAATGCCAACGGCAAATCCCCATAGCTCCCTCTACCTCTACGGGATCGTCGCTGCCCCCGGCCCGCGTCATCTGAGTGTGGTGGGGCTGGACAAGCAGCCGGTGCAGGTTCATGGGCTGGGATCCCTGGCCTTCTTGTACTCCCAGGCTCGACAGGAGCGCTACCTGGCCAGCCGGGCCAACTTGCTCGCCCATGAGGCCGTGCTGGAAAAAGTGATGAACGAGGGACACCGGGCTCTGCTGCCTCTGCAATTTGGCCTGGTGGTGAGCGGCTGGGAGCAGGTGGAACGGGACTTGGTGCAGCCCCGCTTGGCGGATCTGCTGGCTCTGCTGGAGCGCCTGGAGGGCAAGCGGGAGGTGGGAGTCAAAGTCTTCTGGGATCCCGAGCAGGAGCTCAAGCTGGGGCTAGAGGAAAACCCTGCCCTCAAAGCTCGGCGGGACGAAATGGCCGGCGCTCCTCTGGGGCTGGACGCGGTAGTCGAGATCGGACGGGCTCTAGAGCAACTCTTGGAGCAGCGGCGTCAGCGCATTGCCCAGACCTTTACAGCAGCCCTCAGCCCCTTGGCCAGCGACCGCGTGGAAGGAGATCTGCTCACCGAAAACATGGCCTACAACGGCTCGTTTTTGATCAATTGGGAAGATGAGCCGGTTTTTGCCCAAAAAGTGGAGGAGCTAGACCACACCTTTCAAGGGCGGCTGCGCATTCGCTACAACAACTTCACCGCTCCCTACAATTTCGTCAAACTTTGACACACTCAGCTGTATTGGGTCACTTCTCTACAAAAGACAAGAGGAGACCGCTCGGCTGAATGGTCGAAGGCAGGGATCCTTTTGGGGATCCGCTCAGGTATTGTGGGGATAGGCACTGCAGTGGCTAAGCCGAGGGAGACGGTATGGGGTTGCTTATTTTTATCTTGTTTTTAGCTCTGGCTGCCGGGATCTTGGCTCTAGCCCTTTACCACGAAAAGAAACGTCGAGAAGCTCTGGAGCGGGTAGCTGCACAGCTAGGAATGCGCTTTTCTGCCCAGTTGCCTGAAGAGATTCGATCTCGCTTGTTGCAAGCAGGCTTTGGACTGTTTGAACGAGGCCATGGGCGGCGTTTCTATAATTCGATGTCCAAGCGGCTGATCGATGGCACTGAGATTACCGTTTTTGATTACCAATACACCAGCGGCAGTGGCAAGAGTTCCAGCACTTATCGCCAGTCCGTCTTCTACGCCTATCACGAGGATCTTCATCTGCCGCGTTTTCGGCTGCACCCCGAAAATGCCCTTTTCCATGGCATCGCCAAAGCTTTTGGCATGCAAGATATCAATTTCGAGAGCCACCCTAAGTTCTCCCGGAGCTATCTCTTGCGAGGAGAGAATGAAGCCCAAGTTCGGCTGCGGTTCCATCCTGGCGTCCTTGGTTTTTGGGAGCAGCATCCCAACTATTGCGCCGAAGGAGCTGGCGCCCACCTCATTCTTTGGCAAAATGACCGACAGGTGAGTCCCGAAGAGATAGCAAAATGGATGCGCTTGGGGGAAGAGTTGACGCAACAGCTGCGGCGTAGGTAGCAGCAGAGCCTACGGCCCGCTGCCGCAAGCAGCTAACCTCAGCCTAAACCTCAACCGCAGAGGGTGGCCTCTCTACTGGGTGCTGATCTACTGGGCGCTGAGAGCGGCCAACAAATCATCCGCCAATGACACCGCCGTATAGACCAAAGCCTGTCGTTGCTCAGGAGACAAATCACCAACAGGAGTCTGGGGATTGCTCACGATACCCTGCAGTACTCTGCTGGCTATGTATTCCCGCTTGGAAACCCCTGGGCTGGAGATGGTGGGGTTATCCAGAGAGAACTTCTGATGGTGCTCGAAGGGGAAGGCGTATTCGGGGGCAACCGGCATCGCTCGACTCCAGATGGATCTCTACACTCTGCTTTGCCTATTTTCCCATCCTCTCTCGCTGGGGATTTTAAAAAAGCGGTGCCTCAAAAAAGACATAACGGGTTATCGTAATCAGAGAGATCCCTATGTGGGGGAAGGATCTGGGCTGCTCTCCCTTGGGAACAGTGGACATGCATTTGAGGGATTCTTTTCGACGCACCAAAATTGTTGCCACCATCGGCCCTGCCAGCTCAAATCCAGCCATTCTCAGGGAGATGATCCTGCAAGGGGCAACCACCCTTCGCCTGAACTTCTCCCATGGGGATCACGAGCTACACCGCCGCAGCATTCGCCTGATCCGCCAAACCGCGATGGATCTGGGCATCCAGGTCGCCATTTTGCAAGACCTGCAGGGGCCGAAAATCCGCCTGGGCAAGTTCGCCGAAGGCTCGATCACCCTCAAGGCAGGGGATCCCTTTGTGTTGACCAGCAAACCTGTCTTGGGATCCCAAGAGCGCAGTTGGGTCACCTACGACAAGCTGGCCCAAGAAGTGCCCGAAGGAGCGACGATCCTCATCGACGATGGTCGAGTGGAGATGCGGGTGGAAGCCGTGGATCCGGAAGCGGGCGAACTCTTCTGCCGCACCATTGTCGGGGGTACCCTCTCCAACAACAAGGGGGTCAATTTCCCCGGTGTGCGCCTGAGCATCCGCGCCGTGACCCCAAAGGATAAAGAAGATCTCTACTTCGGCCTCAACCAAGGGGTGGATTGGGTGGCCCTCAGCTTTGTGCGGGATCCCTCTGATGTGCTGGAGCTGCGGGAGCTCATTGCCTCAGCCAAACGGCCTTCTTCCGGCTCAGCCGACAAGCGGGTACCCATCATCGTCAAGATCGAGAAACACGAGGCCATCGAACAGCTGCCCCAGATTTTGGCCCTCAGCGACGGTGTGATGGTGGCGCGGGGAGATCTGGGGGTAGAGCTGCCTGCGGAAGAGGTGCCGATCCTGCAGAAGCGGGTGATCGCCCTGGCCAACTCCCTGGGGATCCCGGTAATTACGGCCACCCAAATGCTGGACAGCATGGTGCACAGCCCCCGGCCTACCCGTGCCGAAATCTCCGATGTGGCCAACGCCATTTTGGATGGCACCGATGCCGTCATGCTCTCCAACGAGACGGCTGTGGGCAAATACCCTGTCGAGGCCGTTGCCACCATGGCCCGCATTGCCGTGCGCACCGAGCGCGATTACTTTGACCTGACCTCCGCCGACCGACGACAACGCCTTCGCGCCCTTGCCATGCAGGAGCTGAGCCAAAACAACGGCAACAGTCCTGCCGGAATGCGGCCCAAAACCCTGATCACCGACTCGATCAGCCGCGCCGTGGGGGAGATCGCCCAAGAGTTGGATGCCGTAGCCGTGATGACCCTGACCAAAACAGGGGCTACTGCTCGCAATGTCTCTAAGTTTCGCCCCCGCACTCCCATCCTAGCCGTAACCCCCCATGTGGAAGTGGCACGGCGGCTGCAGTTGGTTTGGGGGGTACATCCGCTGTTGGTTATGGATTTGGCCACCACCCGCCAGACCTTTCAAGCGGCCATCAGCTTGGCTCAGGAAGATGGCTTGCTCAAGGATGGCGACTTGGTGGTGCTCAGTGCAGGAACCCTGCCAGGCGTTGCGGGATCCACCGATCTGATCAAGGTGGATGTGGTGAAAGCGGTGGTGGCTCAAGGCAAAGGGTTTGGCAAAGGCATTGTCAGCGGCCCGGCCCGCATCTTGAGATCCAGCCTCGATGCCAGCAAAATTACCGCCGGAGACATTTTGGTTGCCCAATCCACCGACGCCAACTATGTGGAGGCGATCAAACAGGCAGCCGGGGTGATTACCGAGGAAGAGGGAGCCTCCTCTCATGCAGCAGTCATTGGCCTGCGGCTGGGGGTGCCGGTGCTGGTGGGGGTCAAGGATGCTACCCGCTTAATCCGGGATGGATCTATCGTCACTCTGAACCCAGAAAAAGGCATAGTGACCGCAGGAGCCGATGGCTTGGGCTTTTAAGCGGGCCTTAAGGTTGCCTGCAATACAAACTTGTATCTCTTGCTACGAAACGAGACCCAGTTCTATGATGGGGGTAGCGAGGCAAGATTTTCCCTGACCCTTCGGTACGTCCCATCCATTCCACGTGTAGGTTAAGCTATGCCCACTTTACAAGCCACCCACTATGCGGTTGAGGCCATCCAGGAGGAAGCTCGTCGCCTCATTCAGCAGGGGGTCTTACGCCGCTCTGCAGCCATTGCCCACCTGCAACCCTTTTTCCCGCAGCGGGAGTGGCAGGCGATTGCCCAAGAGCTGGAGCTGCAAGACTACTGCCCCTCGGATCCCCTCTGCGATTTGATCGGCGACTGCGAGGAGTGGGGCGAAGACTAAGCCTCGATCTGCCGAGGATGGCAAGCGGTCGGCGTTGGCAGACAGCCAATGCCTCTTTATTATTCCAGCCGTTTTTTCCTCCTCTAATCTGTCGGCGGCTAAGCTGGATGAACTATAGTCAGTAATCAAACATCCCTTTTCGCCGGGTTCGCATGGGTCAGACGGCTGTCATTGCCACCTCAGATGGAGGTCTCGACCTGAATAGCCTCGGTTTTGAGGTGCCAGGGTGGCTGCGTGCTCTGCTTTCCGGTGCCGAGGATCCCGGCGATGGGTTGCGGCCTTACACGGCTGAAGAAGCCGATCTGCTGCGCCGTGCCTTTGAGTTTTCCTATTGTTTGCATCAGGGCCAAAAACGCAAATCAGGGGATCCCTACATTGCCCATCCGGTAGCCGTGGCCACTCTCCTGCGGGAGCTGGGGGGAGATGCGGTGACGGTGGCAGCGGGCCTTTTGCACGATGTTATTGAGGATACAGAAGTTACCCCAGAAGCCCTGGAAGCTGAATTCGGCTCTGAAGTTCGCCTACTGGTAGAAGGAGTTACCAAACTCTCCAAGTTCAATTTCTCCAGCAAAACCGAGCAGCAAGCGGAAAATTTCCGCCGCATGTTTGTGGCCATGGCCAAAGATATTCGAGTCATCGTGGTCAAGCTGGCGGATCGCTTACACAACATGCGCACGCTGCAGTATCTCTCCCCCAGTAAGCAACGGCAAATTGCAGCCGAAACCATGGAAATTTTCGCCCCTTTGGCCAACCGGCTGGGGATCTGGCATTTCAAATGGGAACTGGAGGACCTGGCTTTTAAGTATCTGGACTACGAGGCTTACCGGAAGATTCAGGAATTGGTCAACGCCAAGCGCGCCGAGCGAGAGGCCGAGATCCAAGCTTTTATCGAAGAGCTGCGGCAGAACCTTCTTCAAGCGGGACTGGAACGCTTTGAGATCAGCGGACGGCCCAAACATTTGTACAGCATCTATCGCAAGATGCAGCAGCAGCACAAAGAATTTCACGAGATTTACGATCTCTCGGCAGTTCGGGTAATCGTGCATACCAACAGCGAGTGCTATCGGGTGCTGGCAGTCGTTCACAACTGCTTTCGCCCCATCCCTGGGCGTTTCAAAGACTACATTGGTCTGCCCAAGGCCAATCGTTACCAATCTTTGCACACGGCAGTGATCGGCCTGCAGGGACGACCGGTGGAGGTGCAGATTCGTACCGAAGAGATGCACCGCGTGGCTGAGTACGGGATCGCCGCCCACTGGAAGTACAAGGAGGCCGGCAGCACCACTGTCAAGCCCGACGAGGAGCGCTTCACCTGGCTGCGACAGCTGTTGGAGTGGCAAAACGACCTCAAAGATGACAAGGAGTATCTGGACACCCTTCGCGAGAATCTGTTTGAGAGCGAGGTTTACGTTTTCACGCCCAAGGGGGACTTGCTGGCCCTGCCCCAGGGATCCTGTCCGGTGGACTTCGCCTATCGCATCCACTCCGAAGTTGGGGATCACTGTGCAGGAGCGCGGGTGAACAACAAGATCGTGCCTCTGGATACCCGCCTGCGCAACGGCGACATCGTGCAGATCATTACCCACAAGAATGCCCATCCCAGCCTGGACTGGATCAATTTCGTTGCCACCAGCTCTGCCCGCAATCGCATTCGCCAATGGTTTAAGCGCTCAAATCGTGAGCAAAACATCGCGCGGGGCCGGCATTTACTGGAGCGGGAGCTGGGCAAAACGGGCTTTGATGCCCTGCTCAAATCAGAGCGGATGCAGAAGGTGGCCGAAAAGCTCAACTACGCCAGCGTAGAGGATTTGTTGGCCGCTCTGGGTTATGGCGAGACGACCCCCACGCTGGTGATCCATCGGCTACAGGAGGTCAGCAAACCGGCAGTATCCCCCCCTACAGAGGAGGAATCGCTTGAGGGATCCAAGCTGTTGTTGCCGCGGGCTTCTGTGGCTTCCAGTTCCGTCAAATCCCAATCTCCCATTCTGGGGGTGGAGGGTCTGAAACACCAGTTGGCCAAGTGTTGTAACCCGCTGCCGGGGGATCCGATTTTGGGCGTAGTCACCCGCTTTAAGGGGATCAGCATCCATCACCGGGATTGCCCAAGGGTGGCTCAGGTTTCGGGGGAACGCCTGGTGCCAGTACGCTGGAACGAAGAGCAACTGCGGCAGAGCACCCAGATCTACCCGGTAGAACTGCATCTGGAGGTTATCGACCGCGTCGGGGTGCTGCGGGACATCCTTTCCCGCCTATCGGATCAAGGTATCAATGTTCGCAATGCCAAGGTACAAACTTTTGCCAACCGCACCGCCCTGATCGATCTCTGTATCGATGTACGTGATAAAAAACAGCTCACCCAGGTTCAAAGTCAACTGCGCCAGCTTTCTGACGTGCTCGTGCTGCGCTCCCGCCATCACCAAAACGGATCCCGTTGACCTACGCCTGGCCCTTCGCGGGTACGGACTCTAGACCGCATCCCTATTGCGACTCGCTCCTGCAGCAGCCCAATTTTGGGTCAGGCGCTGTCCCATCCTCATCCTGACCTCCTTTGCCGCTTCTGGTGCGCAGAGCGCTTTCCCGCTCCTCTGGGGTCTTGCCAAAAATCCCGTGTCAGCTCACAGGTGGCCAGGCAAGGCCGACAAGCCCAGAGCAATATCCCAGGCTTTCTTCGACAGCCTGTGGAAAACCTGGGGAAATCCAGCGAAGCCCGCCCCAGCTCCGGTGGAATCCCCAGCCATATCTAGGGGGAAGGATTCACTACCTTAGGGGATCTCACACTGACTGTGCGTTAATTTTTATGAATTTGTCAGAAAACCATAACATTAGCCTGTGGAAAACCTGTGGAAAAACCTGGAAAATCTGTGGAAAACCTGTGGAAAAACCCCCCAAGTTATTAACAGGTATAAATACCCTGTGGAAAAGTGGCCAAGTTATCCACAGTTTTTCCACAGGTGGGGAATAGGCTCAAAAGCTCATGGCACAAGGTGTTGACGATCACTTTCCACAGTTTCCACAGCCCCTACTACTACTAGATCAAAAAATTAAATTAGGCAGGGATCGAAATTTCAGATCTGTCCTACGCGCGAGGCAAATTTTCCAAAACTCGACCGCAAGGGGAGGGATCCAACCGGGGCAGTCGGTGTAGGATCTGCGTGTGCAGCCCTCAAGTGCCCCCCATGGTGCAAGCTCAACGTCCTGTGGATCGAGAACTCGAGGCCGAGTCATTTGCGGCAGTGTTGCGCAGCAGCAAGACTGCAGCTCCTCAGCGTGGGGAGGGATACCTTGACGGGGCCGTGGACTCGTCTCCGGAGGGTTTCAGCTTCACCTGCGAGCAAGCCGATCTCAGCCACCACCTCACTTCCGTTGGACGGGCTGTGGCCAGCCGCCCCGCCCTGCCCGTTTTGGCCAATGTGTTGGTGGAGGCCGACGCGGAAACTCAGCGGGTTGCTTTGACCGCCTTTGACTTGAACTTGTGCATTCGCAGCGAGTTCGAGGCTCAGGTCAGGGGATCCGGTCGCACCACCCTGCCGGCCAAGCTGCTCAGCGACATCGTCAGCCGTCTGCCCAGCGGCCCAGTGACTCTTGACGCGAGCAGCCAAGCCAAGGAGAGTGCCCCTGTGATTCTCATGTCGGCAGCCGGCCAGTACCAAGTGCGCAGCATGTCGGCTGAAGAGTACCCCACCCTACCGGAAATACTGCTCCGCACCGCCGACGCAGATGGCGATTTTGTGGGGGAGGAAAGCCCAACAGCTCAGGCCCTGGAGCTGCCCATCGAGAGCCTGTTGCAAGGGATCGGCCAAACCCTTTTTGCGGCCTCTGGAGATGAGACCAAGCAGGTGCTCACAGGAGTGCATGTCAAGCTCTTGCCAGGGGATCCCCCTTGCCTGGAGTTTGCAGCCACCGATGGGCACCGTCTGGCGATGGTGCAGGTGGAGGCCGAAGGGATCCCGGTTGCTTCGGCCCATGGGGAAATAGGGTTGGATTTCACCATTCCCGCTCGCACTTTGCGAGAGGTGGAGCGCATCCTCGGCACCCAGACCGCGGCCTCTACGGTGGAATTGCGGTTTGACCGATCCCAGGTGCAGTTTGTGCTGCCTCCTCGCGCCAGCAAAACGCAGTGCCAACAGCGGATCACCAGCCGTCTCTTGGAGGGCCAATATCCCGACTACAACCGCCTGATTCCCAGGCAATTTGAGCGGCAGATAACCCTGGAGCGTCGGCCTTTGATTGAGTCGCTGGAACGGGTGGGAGTACTTGCTGCCCAAAGAAACGACATCGTCAAGTTCAATCTTTCTGCCGCAACCCAAACCCTGCGCATCAGCACCGAGGCGCCCGATGTGGGCAGTGGCGAGGAATCGTTGCCAGTGCAGATGTCTGGTC
This sequence comes from Thermostichus sp. MS-CIW-23, assembly GCF_054059455.1. Taxonomy (NCBI): domain Bacteria; kingdom Bacillati; phylum Cyanobacteriota; class Cyanophyceae; order Thermostichales; family Thermostichaceae; genus Thermostichus; species Thermostichus sp. MS-CIW-23. The sequence goes on from NZ_JBSSCC010000018.1 coordinate 51,240, forward strand.
CTGACCTGGAGCTGGCCTTCAATGTGCGTTACCTGCTGGATGCCCTCAGGGTGTTTCATACGCAGCAGGTGAGCCTGGAGCTAAACGGCGCCACGCAGCCGGCCATCTGGAAGCCCCTTGGGGCAATGCGGCTCTGTTATTTGGTTATGCCGGTGCAGCTACGGGCTACCTAGTCTTAGGAGAGCTCCACCCAGCTCTAGTCCAAAACTCTCAAGATCATCTCAGTACAAATCTACAGTTGTTTGTACAAATCTACAGTTGTTTGCATTGCCCCCTCTCCCAGAGGGAAAGGAGCCAGGGATGGTCGCGGAAGCGGCGCCGAGCGTTCAGGGAGCATGCCTCTAACCCCCAAAACCCTGAACTTTGCTGAATTTACTGAGCTTTAGGCGGTTTGGCAAAAGTCATTGAGAGGGATATAGTAGACCAAGTTTCCCCCTGATCCTTGAGTCCACCGCAACGGTTGCCGGGAAGTGAAGGGGGAAAGCGCTCGGGGGGTATTCCTCAGGGCTTTGCGGGATACCGCCTTCCTGCTCAGAGATAGGCAGGATGCGATCGCTTCTTTCCTGAACCATGTTCAGGAGAGTTCAGCGTGAATGTATCAGTGTCCTAATCTAGCTTGAAATGACCGTGTTTTAGGTGGGGCTACTGTGTTTGAGTCGATCCAGCTCAAACAAAGCGGTGGGTAAACTCCTGCACCAAGTCCACACGTCCTTTGCGCAAAACCGCTCCTACGAGAGCAAGACCATGGCGGCCCAGCACTGTGGCCTCAGAAAGAGGGTAGGGCATGTATGTTAGCTTGCGTCCCTGGCCCAGAGACAATAGCCCCACCATTTTCTGGCGCCGGCCTCGAGGCCGCAAGATCCTGCTAGGAAAGCGTATCCAAGTTAAGTAGAGGGGGCTTCCAAATCGTTGCTGCCAGCTGCAGAGCTGGAATTGCCTTCCAGGGCTGCTTGGGCGTTGCGGCGCAGGCGGTGGGCCTTGAGCCGGCGCAAGGCAGAGGCGGGAAACTTCTGGTCGAATTCCCCATCTTCCATCTGGGCCAGTTCTTGGAGATCGGGGGCAACGTTCCAAGGGTAAGGCTGAAAATCCGGGATCCGGCTGGGTTGGGCAAAGCGTTGGTTCCAAGGGCAGACCTCTTGGCAAATGTCGCAGCCGGCCACCCAGTTGTGCAGGTTCTGGGCAATCTTGGCAGGGATCCGCTCGGCGTGGCTTTCTAGGGTGTGGTAGGCAACGCAGCGGCGGGAATCCACCACCCCCGGACTGACGATGGCCTGCGTGGGGCAAGCCTCTAGGCAGCGGGTACAGGTGCCGCAGTGAGCGGTGTGGGGCTGGTCAGGAACCAGCTTAAGGGTGGTCAGGATGACCCCCAGAAAAATCCAGGAGCCGTACTCGCGGGTGAGCAACAGGCTGTTTTTGCCGATCCAACCCAAGCCCGCCTGCATGGCCCAGGGCTTTTCCGCCACCGGGCCGGTATCCACGTAGAATCGACCCGTATGATTTGGGAACTGGGCTTGCATCCAGAGGTGGAGTTGTTTGAGCCGCCGTCCCAACACGCGGTGATAATCTCGACCCCAAGCGTAGCGGGAGATCTTGCCTTTGCCGGGATCCTGGCTGTGGCGGATGGGGGTGTAGTAATTCAAAGCCACACAGACCAACGACTGCACCCCCGGCAGCACCTGCTTTGGATCCATTCGCCTAGGATCCGCCATCCAGGCCATGTCGGCGGCCATGCCCGCAGCCAGCCAAGCTTGCAGGCCCCGCAAGTCGGGGGGATCCTCTATGCTGGCAATGCCGACTTTGTCAAAACCCAGGGCCAGGGCCTGTCGTTTCACCTGCGCAGTGGCTCTGGCCCAGTCGACCTCTGAACCCGCAGGGATCCCTGCCATGGCTATGCCGGCAAACCCATCACGCGGCGGTAGCGGGCCTCCAGCTGTGCCACCTGCTGGGATCGGCGGAAGGGATCCCAGGTGCTGTGGGCAAACAGATCCTGCCGCAGCTTGGCCACATCCACCGTCGTCACGGCTCCGCCGGACACCACCTGTTTTCCTCGCACCCAAACGCTATGCACTGCCTGGGTGGGCCGACCCAACACCAGCAGCCCAATGGGATCGGTACGGGGCAACAGCGACAGTTGGGTGAGATCGTACAGCACCAGATCCGCTTGCTTGCCCACTTCCAGGGATCCCAGCTCCTCCCCTAGCCCCAGGCCAATGGCCCCACCTCGGGCTGCCATCTCGATGCTCTCGCGGGGAGAAATCCAGTGGCGGTAGTCGGGATCGGTGATGTTGTGCAGGATGGTGCCGATTTTGATGGCCTCCAGGAGATCCTGGGAATCGTTGCTGGCAGCCCCATCGCAGCCAAAGGCCACGTTCACCCCTGCCCGGCGGTATTTCAAGATGGGGGCAATGCCGCTGCCTAGGCGCAGGTTGCTCAAGGGGTTGTGAACAACCGTAGAGCCGGTGCGGGCCAAGATCTCGATATCGGCATCGCTGAGCCAGACGCAGTGGGCCAAGGAAGTTTTCCGGTCTAGGTAGCCCAAGCGCTCCAGATGCTCCACAGCACTACAGCCGTACTTTTCCTGGGCCAACATCTGCTGGGCGCGGGTTTCCAACAGGTGGGCGTGGCGGGGTAGGTCATACTTCTGGCTTAACTCCGCACAGCCCTTGAACAGCTCGTCTGAGCACAGTTGGATCCCTGTGGGAGCCACCATGAGGGTAATGCCCTCTTCTGGCCGGTGAAAGCGCTGCACCGCCTCTTCCACAATGGCCAGCACCTCTGCTGTGGAGAGGGGATAGGTTTCCGGCTCCCGATCCCAAGAGGAGCTGCTGGGCAACCCCCGAGAGAGAGCCTGATCCTGGATCAAGGGGCCCACGAAGGCGCGGATCCCGACTTCTCGGTAGGCCCGTACCGCCGCCTCAATGGTGGCCAACTCTTGGCCTGGGATCAACACCAGATGATCCACCACCGAGGTGCCCCCCGTCAGCAGGGTTTCCACCGCCGTCCCCAGCGCGCTGAGATAGATTTTTTCCGGATCCGGCGGCGAGTACTCGTGCAGTTGTGCCAGCCACAGCTCCAGCGGATAGGGCGGTATGATCCCTCGTTGCCACATTTCGGGAGAATGGGTGTGGGCATTGACAAAGCCCGGCAGCAAGAGTTGGTTACTGGCATCCAGTTCCAGGCTGTCTGCGCCCGTTGCGGGTAACCCTCTGCCTATGGCAGCAATCCGTTCCCCCTCGATTCGCACATCTGCGGTTTCGTAGCCGGTGGCGGTGGGAATTAACGCATTGCGCAAGATAAAACTCATGCCCGGGATCCAAAAAGGCCGTCTGCTACCTTAGCGTGCTGGAGTTAACCCTGCCAAGGCGGGAGCATGACTCTAGTCAATAATAAGCTCAACTATACTGAAAATAATGTATAATATGTTCAGTACGGATTACTACCAGTTGATCTTTCTGTTTACTTTCGAGTCTGCCAACATGGTAGCCAAAGCAAAGCAGAAAATTGGTAGTAAGACGACACGGAAACTGCGCTTTGGGTATTCTACTCAAAGCTTTGCGGGGTACCGCCATTCTGTTTGGAAACAAACAGAATGCTATCGCTGCATAGTTGAACAGCGATGTTCAGCAGTGTTCAGCGTAAATGTATCAGGATCAGAACATTTGCATGCATAACCTAGCCTTTCCCCCAAGGGATACCCAAGCGTAGTGGTTATAGAACTGCCGACATAGAGGTGCCCACACTCTCCATAACGCAGTTTCAACGCCTCTGCACCGCCGACATGGCCCTACAGCTCAGCCTTGACCGGCTATTTCTTTTTCTTGGCGGAGCCTTTTTTGGCCGGCTTGCTCTCGGCAGCAGGGGCCGGTTCTGGGGCAGGTTCTTCAGGAGGAGCGGGTGGAGTCTCTTCCACTTTGGGGGCCTCTGCCGGCTTGAGACCGGCTTGAGCGGCAACCTCAGCAGCAAAATCCACTTCTTCTTTCTCGATCCCCTCTCCCAGGACAAAGCGCACAAACCGCCGCACCCGAATGTTTTCCCCCAGTTTGGCAATGTGCTGCTTGACCAATTCCTCCACCGTGATCGAGGAATCTTTAATAAAGGGTTGATCCAACAGGGATAACTCTTTCAGGCGCTTTTCGATGCGACCTTGCACGATCTTCTCGCGTATGTTCTCCGGCTTATTGGCCAGATCTTCTTTGCCCATTTCAATGGCTTTTTCCCGCTCCACCACTTCAGCAGGGATCTGGTCAACGCTGACGTATTCTACGTTTTGGCAGGCGGCAATCTGCTTGGCGATGTCTTGCACCAATTTCTTGAAATCTTCGCTGCGGGCCACGAAGTCCGTCTCGCAGTTCACTTCCACCAACACCCCAATTCGATTGCCGAAGTGGATGTAGCTGTCAACTGCCCCCTCTGCCGCGACGCGACTGGCCTTTTTGGCTGCCCCTGCCAACCCTTTCTGTCGCAGCCAGGTGATGGCTTTCTCCATATCGCCACCGGAATCTTCCAGGGCTTTTTTGCAGTCCATCATGCCTGCGCCCGTCTTTTCGCGCAGCTCTTTGACCAGTTTGGCATCAATGCTCATGAGGGCTCCTCGAATGAAAGAACGGGAAGAATGTGGCGGGATATGAGTGAGAATGAGCGGGCTTCGGTAGAATTGTAAACCTAGATTTCAAGAATACACGCCTCTGGATAGGGAACAGGCAGGGAAGTGCCCGGATTGCACGGGATCCCTGCCCTCGGTCTAGCCTTCCTCGGCTTCTCCTTCTTCTTCGTCCTCCATGTCTTCCAGAATGTCGTCGTCCAGATCCATGGCCCCTTCGTAGTCGTACTCATCCTCCTCAACGGTGTCGAGCTGCCCATGCCGCCCTTCGTAGATGGCATCCGCCAGCTTGCCTACAATCAGCTTAATCGCTCGGATGGCATCGTCGTTAGAGGGAATGAAGATATCGCTGAGATCGGGGTCGCAGTTGGTGTCCAGCAGTGAGATGATCGGGATGTTCAGCTTGATACATTCCTGAACGGCGTTGGCCTCCCGCCGCTGATCGACGATGATCACCGCATCGGGGAGCTTGCGCATCGTTTTAATGCCGCCTAAGTACTTTTCCAACCTGGCCAACTCTCGCCGCAGACGGCTGGCCTCTTGTTTGGGCAGGCGATCCAGAAGACCACTGCTCTCCATCTCCTCAATTTCTTTGAGGCGGTCGATGCGGGTTTTGATGGTGGCCCAGTTGGTGAGCATACCCCCCAACCAGCGCTGGTTGACATAGTAGCTGCCACAGCGACGAGCCTCTTGAGCGATGATCCCGGCAGCTTGCCGTTTGGTGCCCACAAACAGGAAGCGCCAACCCCTGTCAGCAGCATCCCGCACATACTCGTAGGCTTCGTTCAGATAGCGGGCCGTCTGCACCAAATCGATAATGTGGATGCCGTTCCGCTCGGTAAAGATGTAGGGCCGCATTTTCGGGTTCCAGCGGCTGGCCTTGTGGCCGAAGTGAACCCCTGCCTCCAACAGTTGAGGCAAACTGACTACGCTCATGAGTTTTTCCTCTCCTACGGGTTAGCCTCCGCCCGAACGGATCCCAGTTACGGCCTTCCCGCCGGTTACCTGCACAGAGCGCTCTACCCCCATTGGCAAGGAACTCAGGAGCTGTTGCAGCAAACCGCGAAAGGGCTGTAAGGACACCCGGTGGTTCAGGCGTGCGATTTCTTAACGGCTTAACTAAGCTAGCATGTTTTCCACGGGATCCCGCAGCTTGGGGTTAACTCTGGCCGCGATTCGATGCTAGACTAGCTAGGCACTTCATGGGCTTCTACCCGTAAGTGCGTCGGGGCGTAGCGCAGCTTGGTAGCGCACCACTTTGGGGTAGTGGGGGTCGTGGGTTCAAATCCCGCCGCTCCGATACTGAGTAATCAGGGGAGGGCTTGAGCCGGACAAAGCCCACTATGCTGGAAACTTTGAGGTACTTTGGCTCCGTTGATCGGCAGCCTTAAGAATCAGGTCACAAGCTTGGCCGGACAATATGGGATCCCGGTTTTACGGTGCTGGATCCCGATGCGGAGCCGACCTTGAACAACATGGGGTTTCGACGGATCTGGAGCGCTTAATCACGGCCCAGGATCCAGGCAATAAGGGGGGGATCCCTGTGGTCAAGATAATACCGAACGGCTTGGGTCAGGTCGATTTCCAGGTCGCGGTTTTGGATGTCGGTGATCATCCTGTGCATAAGCTCCAGATGGATGCGGTCGTCTTGGGTGAGCAGAGCATACTTGCCATTGGGGCTGTTGTTGAGGGCGGCCAAGGCCGCTTGGGTGCCGGTAGCCGTTTTGGAAGGAGGCTTAAGGCGGGCATCCCGTAGCAAAAGAAACTGAAGCTCAGGGTGAGCAATCACCAATTGGTTGAAGTTATTGAGCTGTCCATACATGCTGCTGGGACCCACTTGGATAAAGGCGATCACCCGCTTCTGGGCGGAGAAATAGAGGTGATCTAGAAGTTTGCGTTTGCCCAGCTTCAGGGTGCTCATGGGGACAGGATGGATCCCTTGTAGGGCATTGCCGATGGTGCGCAATTTGCCGATATCGGCTGTGCTGTCGATGATCGCCTCTTGGGGATAGGCGGCGCGGAGCTGAGCCTCGGTATCACGGAGGTAGGGTTCCAAGACTTCGGCAGGATCCTCAGAGAGGCTGGGTGGCTGGAGAGGCGGAGCTACAGCAAGGAGACTCTGGGCAGGAAGAAGGGGGATGAGCAGTTGTTTGAGGGTTTGCAGCTCAGTTTCGAGCCGCTGGACACGGGCGGCTAGATTGCTGGCAGTGGGTACAACTTGCACCTGGGGAGGGAGAGGGATCCCGTTGATGTAGTGGCGATAGTAGGCTGAGGCCCGGTTGAGAATGGCCCGGATGGAGGGTTGACCAAGAATATCGCTTAGGTCATCGGCGGTAAAGAGAGCTTGGAGGTGGATCCCTGAAGGCAGGCGGCTCTGGAGAAGGGCTTGAAGCTGGGGAAGAGAGGGGAGATCTAGGAAGAGGACGGTTTGGGAGAGGCGATCGACGGTAGCCCGGTCAAATTGGGTTTGGAAATGTTGCCAACGGTCGGGGAACAGATTGAGGATAAACAGACTGTTGGGGATACGGGTAAAAAGCTCTTTTAGAGCATCGCCAAAGTTGAGAAGGATATCTCGATTTTCCTCTCGGCCCAGAGCCTCCAATTGGTCGAAGACAATAATGAGAGGTCGGTCGAGCAGCGAAAGCCTGCCGATGACTTTCATCCCTTCTAGGGCAAAGGTGTTGCGATCCAGATCTGCACTCCAAGGGGGCAACCCAATCAAGTTGGTTTCTTCAGGATCCAGGTCGGTACCGCTGAGCCAGCGGATGATCTGGTGACGGCGGTTGGGATCCCTGTAGCTGCAGTATTTGATGATGCCCTTGAGAATGTTTTCGGTGGAACCGGTAAGGAAGTTTTGCTCTGCCCACCAGCGCAGAACCAGTTTTTCAATGGCTTGCCATTGTTGACGACGACGCTCGGTGCCTTCTGCTCCCAGGCAATGAAAGAGGTTGAGGGGATCCGCCGTGAGAATGGAGAGAAGCTCTTCAGTTTTTGAGGTTTGGGGGAAGGTTTTCAAGATTTCCACAAAGCTCTTGGCAATCAAGTAGTCGAGCTGGGTGTGGTGATGGGCATCTACCCGTTCGCGCAGGGATTCCAGGGTGTGGCTGTAGATGTGGTGGTAGATGTTGTCGGGATGGGTGGGCTGAGGGATAAACAGGAGACGGTTGTGGCGCAGGAGGTTTTGGGCCACCCGCATGATCAGGTGGGTCTTGCCGGATCCAGGTTCTCCCAGTAAGACAACCCCTCGGCTCTGGTGGTTGGGATCCCGTTGGATGTCCTGTAGGGTGGCAGTGAGCTGCTGGTACTGAGGCTGATAGATGGTGGTCTCGTCGGGATAATGCTGAAAGGGATTGTCAACTCTGCTGTTGGCGAAAGGATTGGGAACATTCTGGGCTTTGAGCTGAGCGTGGGTGAGGTGGCGATAGAGGTGGTAGGTAAAGAGGGCATCGTAGCTGGCGTCGTGGGCCAACTTGGAGTTGAAGTAACCGCTCTCCAGTTGGATCCCGAGATGTTTGCTCAGGTACTCGAGTCCGTAACCGGCGAGGTTGGGAAAACATTGCTTGGCGGCTGACCAAGTACAGAAGATGGGGTTAGGAAGCCAATCTTGGTTAACTTGGTCAAAGGCTTGTTTAAGGATTTTTAGGTCGTGATCTGCTTGGTGGAAAACAAGAGTCTTGCCTTGTGCCAAGCGCCGCAGGTCAGCAACGATTTGGGCCAAAGGTTTGGGCTGGGGGTGGTGGGGCGAGTATTCTTGGGTGTAGGCATGGTAAATAAGCTTGCCGCTGCTGTCGATAAGGGCGATCTCTTCCAGGTTGGGGTTGCCCTCGGTGTCGATAACCAAGTAGCTCATGGAGGGGCGGAATCCCGTGATGCTAATGTGCTCAATATCTCAGTGTAATTCTGGGTAGGCGGGTTCACCCGACACCAAGGGAACTAGAGATGAGTGAGCAGTGGTATTTTGCATACGGAAGTAGCCTAGATGCCCAGCAGATGGGACACCGTGCTGTTGATTTCAAGGAAGCTAGGCGTGCTCGTTTGCAGGGATACCGCCTGACGTTCAACAAGCGCGGCAACGATGAAACCGGCAAGGCCAACATTGTCCGGGATCCCTCTGGGGTTGTGTGGGGAGTTGCCTATCTGTGCAGCTCGGACAGGCTGGAGAGGATGGATCGGTATGAAGGAATTCCGGGAGCATGACTCTAGTCAATGATACGCTGGACTATACTGAAAATAATGTACAGTATGTTCAGTATGGCTGCTTGGCATGGCTAGGTATGTAAAACCGAGAGAAGCGGCGGATTATTTTGGGGTGTGTCTCCACACTTTGAGGCGATGGGAACAGAAAGGCTGGATCAATGC
>NZ_JBSSCC010000019.1:0-55523 GCF_054059455.1 Thermostichus sp. MS-CIW-23
GGGGGTTGTAGACCCAGACAAGTGGCGTGGGGCAGGAATGCCCGACCGCGAGGTAAGGACTCCGTCCTGCTGACGGGAAGGGTGGCCCGCGCTCTATCCACAGGACGAGCGCCGGGAGGATGTCACGCATCCACCCTAGCTCTGGATTAGGAAGGATGGCCAGCGCTTTTGCACAGGCGCAGCAGGGCACAGTCTCAGTACCCTGGTTGATTGAGTCAATGCAGAGGTGGGATCCCTCTGTTGGGATAGCCGTTAGGGAGGCAGGTTCACGATGCAACTGCGAACAGCTCTGCCGCTGTTGTGCCTTTCTCTCTTGGTAGCTGCTTGCCGGCCCGGCGGGCCACCTCGCAGCATGGGGGGTGAAGGGGGCGGAGAAGGCCAACCCACACCAGTGGCCGTCGGCAGGGTAGAGGAACAGCAAATCGAAGAGACTTCAGAGTTCATGGCCAGCCTCGGATCCCAGCAGGTGGCCAGTATCCGCCCTCAGGTCAGTGGACAGGTGACCCAGGTGTTCGTGCAGCTGGGATCCCAGGTGGCTGCCGGAGCCCCTCTCTTTGAGATCGACAGCCGGCAGCAACAGGCGGCGGTGGCCGGCCAAACGGCGGGGATTGCCGCAGCCCAAGCCAACCTGGAGAGCGGCCGGGCCGTGCTCAGCCAGTTGCGGGCGGATCGGATGCGGCTGGAGGCAGCGGCGGAGTTTGCCCGGGAGCAGCACGAGCGCAACCTGCGCCTCTTGGCCGAGGGGGCCATCAGCCAGGCGCAAGCGGATCAATCCAGCCGCGACCTGCGCCAGGCGGAGGCAGCTTTGGCGGCGCAACAGGAGCAGATCCGCGCTCAGGAGGCCGCGATCTTGCGGGCAGAGCGGGAGGTGCAGCGAGCCCAGGCCGAGGCGGAGCGGCAACAGGTGCAACTGCAGTTTTTCCAGGTTACAGCTCCCTTTGCCGGCATTGTGGGGGATGTTTTGGTGCGGCAAGGGGACTACGTGACGCCTCAGACGGTTTTGACCACCTTGACCCAAACCCAGGCGCTGGAGCTCAACCTCAACATCCCGTTGCAGCGGGCCCCCCAGCTGCGCATTGGCACGCCGGTGCAGATCCTGGATAGCCGCGGCGAGGTGATCGGCAGCAGCCAAATCTCTTTCATTGCTCCCGAAGCCAACGCCGCCACGCAATCGGTGCTGGCCAAGGCTCTTCTGGAGAACCCTGCCGGCCAGTTGCGCTCGGCCCAGTTTGTGCGGACTCGGGTCATCTGGGAGGAGCGGCCGGCCTTGCTGGTGCCGGTGACGGCGGTGGCCCGCTTGGGGGCGCAAACCTTTGTCTACACGGTGCAGACAACGGAGCCGCCAGCAGAGGGCATGCCCCCGGGGGCGGTGGCGGTGCAAAGGCCGGTGCAGCTGGGATCCATCTACGGAAACAGCTATGAGGTGCTGGAGGGTTTGGAGGCCAATGAGCCAATTGTGCTGAGCGGCCTGCAGAAAATCCGCGATGGCGCCCCGATTGTCGATGAGGTGCTTTTTCAGCAGAGGATGCAGCCACAAGGGGGAGGGAGACCTCCTGGATCCCCGCCCTAGGTCCTCTCTCTCCGGCGGTTTCCCAACTCAGCTATCCCCTTTCACTCCTCACTGCGCTGGACTATGTTTGTTGACTTTTTCATTCGCCGCCCTGTTTTTGCCAGCGTCTGCTCCATCCTGATCGTGCTGGTGGGGGCGGTGAGCATTCCCCTACTGCCGGTGGACTACTACCCACAGGTGGCGCCGCCAGCGGTGAGGGTGACTGCTGTTTATCCTGGGGCCAACGCCGAGACGGTGGAGACGGCGGTAACCAATGTGCTGGAGCAGGAGATCAACGGCGTCGAGGGTATACGGTCTATCGCCTCGGTGAGCAGCAGCAACGGCACCAGCCAGATCACCGTTACCTTCAGCCCGGATCGGGATCTGGACACGGCGGCTGTGGATGTGCAGAACCGGGTGGCGCGGGCCCAGGGCCGGCTGCCGGCGGAGGTGATCCAAAACGGCATCAGCGTGGAAAAGGCCGGCGACAGCGCCTTTGTGCTGGTGTTGGCGCTGCGCTCAGAGGCGGGGGAATACGACGAGCTGTTTTTGAGCAACTACGCGGAGCTGTTTGTGCGGGATGCTTTGCGGCGCATCCGCGGCGTCAGCGATGTCATCATTTTCGGGGAGCGCACCTATGCCATGCGCATCTGGCTGGATCCGACGCGGCTGGCCAGCTATGGTCTGACAGCTCTGGATGTGGTAAACGCAGTGCGCCAGCAGAATATCCAGGTGCCCGCCGGCCAAATTGGCGGCCAGCCCAGCCCCCCGGATCAGGAGTTTCAGATCAGCGTCCAGGCCACGGGGCGGCTGTCGCAGCCGGAGGAGTTCGCCCAGATCGTTCTCAAGGCCAACGCCGATGGCAGCTTGGTGCGCATTGCCGATGTGGGCCGGGTAGAGCTGGGGGCCCAAAGCTACGATACGTTCTTCCGCATCGGGGGGCAGGAGGCGGTGGGGATCGCCATCACCCAACAACCGGATGCCAACGCCCTAGAGGTGTCGCGGCAGGTGCGGCAGACGTTGGCGCAGCTGGCGGAGAGTTTTCCGCCCGGCTTGATCTACGAGATCCCTTTCGACGCCACCCTGTTCATTACCGAGTCGGTGCAGGAGGTGATTTTTACCCTGCTGCAGGCTATTGCCCTGGTGGTGCTGGTACTGTTCATCTTTTTGCAAGATTGGCGCGTCACCCTCATTCCCACCGTTACAATTCCGGTGGCGCTGCTGGGGACCTTCGCCTTTGTGCGCCTGTTTGGCTTTTCCATCAACACTTTGACTCTGTTCGGCCTCACCCTGGCCACTGGCTTGGTGGTGGACGACACCATTGTGGTGGTGGAGAATATCTCCCGCTACATCCGCGACCGCGGCATGCGGCCTCTGCAGGGGGCCTCGGCGGGGATGAACGAGGTGTTGGGGGCGGTGATCGCCACGACGCTGGTGCTGCTGGGGCTATTTGTGCCTGTTGCTTTCTTTCCTGGCACCAGCGGTCGCATCTACCAGCAGTTTGCCGTCACCATTGCCGTGTCGGTTTCGCTGTCCACGTTTAATGCCATTACCTTGGCTCCGGCTTTGTCGGCGCTGCTAATTCGCCCCCGCTCAGAGCAGATGTTTTGGCTGCTGCGCTGGTTTGACCGCGCCGTGGAAGGGATCCGAGCGGCCTACTGCCGCCTGCTGGAGCTGGTGGTGAAGCTGCGGCTGTTGGTGGTGACGGGGTTTATTGCCTGTTTGGGCCTCACCTACTGGCTGTTCCAAATTGTGCCGACGGGGTTTGTGCCGGATGAGGATCAGGGCTTTTTCATCACCATTGTCCAGGGGCCGCCGGGGGTTTCCCTCAACTATACCGACAGGGTGATCCGGCAGGCCGCCGCTATTTTGGAGGGGATCCCTGAGATCGAAAATCGGGTGATCGTGGGGGGGTTCAGCTTTACCGGGCCCTCGCCGGGGAATGGGCTGATCTTTGCCACCCTCAAGCCCTGGGAAGAGCGGCGGCAACCGGAGCAATCGGCGCAAGCGATTGTCAACCGGCTATTTGGGCCTTTTTTGGGCGGGATCAGCCGCGCATTGGTGATCCCGATCCTGCCGCCGGCCATTCCCAATTTGGGGGTTGCGGGCGGGTTTACTTTCCAGCTTCAGGATCGGGGGGTGAACGATTTCAACCTCTTGGAGCAGACGGCCAACACCCTGTTTTTTGTGGGCAACTCGCCGCCCCCGCCGGGCCAACCCCCCTTGGGCTTGCGGATTAACCCGCCCACCTTCAACGCCAATTCGCCGCAGCTAGAAGTACAGGTGGATCGGGAGATGGCCCAGTTGTTGGGGATCCCTCTGTTGGATGTCTTCGGCACGCTGCAGACGCTGCTGGGGGGCACCTACGTCAATGATTTCGACCTGTTCAACCGCAACTACCGGGTCTATGTGCAGGCGGATCAAGCATTCCGAGGTAACCCGGAAAGCATCGGCCAGTTCTACGTGCGGGGTGGGCAGGGGCAGCTCTTGCCGTTGAGCACCCTGGTTCAGGTGGAGGAGACCACCAGCCCGGCCATCATCAACCACTTCAACCTCTTCCGCTCGGTGGAAATTCAGGGCAGCGCCCTGCCGGGCTTTAGCTCAGGGCAAGCGATTCGGGCTATGGAAACTCTAGCCGCCCAGTTGTTGCCGCAGGGGTTTGGCTTCGAGTGGTCGGGCCTGTCGCTGGAAGAAATCGAGTCGGGAGGACAGGCGCCGCTGATCTTTGCTTTGGGCTCGGTGTTCGTCTTCCTGGTGCTGGCGGCGCAATTTGAGAGCTATGTGGATCCCTTGATCATTTTGTTGGCGGTGCCGCTGGCGGTTCTTGGGGCTCTTTTGGCGCAACTGCTGCGGGGCTTGACCAACGACGTCTTCTGCCAAGTCGGGTTGGTGATGTTGATCGGGCTGGCCAGCAAAAACTCCATCTTGATTGTGGAGTTTGCCAACCAGTTGGTTGCCCAAGGGATCCCCCTGGTTAAGGCTGCAGTGCAGGCGGCAGAGACCCGCTTCCGCGCGATTCTCATGACGGCCTTGAGCACCATACTTGGCATTTTCCCGCTGGCAGTGGCCAGCGGGGCCGGGGCCGCCAGCCGTCAGTCTCTGGGCACGGCGGTGATCGGCGGCATGTTCGTCTCGACAATGCTCAGTTTGCTGGTGGTGCCGGTGCTCTATGTCGTGATCAAGGGGATCCAGGTGCGAATTTTGGGGGGATCCCCTTCACCTGTGGATCTGGCGCATTTGCCGCCGCCGGAGGATCCCAAAGAGGTGCTGCCTGGTGGCGACAGCGTTGGGTAGCAAGAGAGATCTGCTTGCTTCTTCTCTTCTGGCGGAAAAGCGAGTGGGGGAAGGGGGCACCTTTCATCCACCGAGGGCCCTGTCCTCGAGCAGTTCGGACTCGGCTTCGCTGGGCATTTTTTCCCAGAACTGAGCCAGGTGTTGCAGGCCCACAAAGCCCAACTGCCAGAGGATCAAGGCTAGAGGGCCGTGCTGCTGCCGCTGGATCTTCAGGGCCAGAGCCAGTTGTTTGGGCTTGAGGAGCTGTTGCTGCTCAGCAAACTGGCAGAACTGTCGATCCCATTGGCTAAGGGCTTGTAAATCCGGCAGGGTCGGTTCCATAGGTTTGGCTGGGCAGGAAACCCATCGAATTGAAGGAAACCCATCGAATTGAATATTGAATCTCGAGGCTCGGGATCCCCAGTGGAGATCCTGCGGATCCCTTGCAACAGGTTTCTTCCAGGGTATGTGACCACCCAGGCCCTCCCAAGGCCGGTTAGGGCAGAGAGGACTGAGCTTTGTCGCAAAGCTGGCTTATAGATCCTGGCAGGATAGTCTATCCCCAGGGGTCGTCGTCGAAAGGACTATCTGACCAATAGCCACTCTGCTGGGGTGGAGGGGGCTGTTGGGGAAGGGGCGGCGTGTAAGCAGGAGGCGGTGTTGGGATGGGGGTGGGTTTTTCCAGATCCTCAAGTCGAGGCAGGTCGGCGGGCTTGGGCTCGACACCAAGGCTTCTCAGCTTGGCTTGCGTTTCTTGCACTTGCGCATTGAGCTCTTCCAGGTAGGCGCGGTAGTGGTTGGCAGCTTCCAGGTACTGCTTGGCTTTCTTTTCGTTTTCCCGGACGACCGCCTCCAGTTCTTTGGTGCGAACGGTGTAATCGGCCTCTTGATTGGTGAGGTTTTCGATGGCTTGGTTGAGTACAGCCCGCCGTCGCTCCAGTTGGGCTACAATTTCCGACAACTGTCGTTCTCGCTCGCTAAGGCTGCGTTCCCGGTTTTGAGTTTGTTCCAGTTGAAAGCTGGCCTGGCTGAGCTGCTCTCGCAAATACATCACCTGGGGCTCCGTCTCGTTGCGTTCCTGTTGCAACTCAAAGACCCGCGCTTCCAAGTGATCTTTTTCCTGCTGCAACACTTCCCGCTCGTTCAAAAGACGGGTGTAGAGCTGGTTGAGAAAGTCCACCTCCATCACCACTTGGCTAAGCTGAGTGGCGTATTCCCCAACCAAAGCCAACTCCCGAGCGAGGTTTTGGGTTTCACTGGTGGCTTGATCGGTGAAAAACTGGGGAAGTTGGGTGGTTTCTCTGAGGCGTTGGGTAAATTGCTTGAAGCGGAAAGAAAAGTTGCTCGCCATTGCCGGTGCGGTAGCCTCGAAGATCAGGGGAATGCCGATGGTTGGATTTCACAGGGCTTGGATTGCTTCCAATCTAACATTGAGCTACAGCTTTTGCGGAAGCTTGCCTTAGGTGGGATCGGGGGGAGTTTCAGGGGCCAGCATGGCAACTTCCCCAGAGGGATCCCGCTTCTCGGATTCCGGCTGGGGGTTTTCTGCCGCTCTGTTTTTAACCTTGTCTTTTTGGTCTTTCGAGGTGCCTTCTGAATCTTGGCCGGAGATGCGGCGCAACAGCCGTTGCAGGAGTGGGCTGCGGCGATCGCCGATGACGGAGAAGCGGCTTTCGATCTCTTCGACGGGGACGGGATCCATTTGGGCCAGCTCCGGCTCGCTGAGGAGGAGTACCCGTATCGTTGCAATGGGGATCTGCAAGAACAGGTTGGATCCCCAAAATCCAAAGGCAGCTATGGCTAGGCCGGCCAGACGGGTGCCGTTGCCAGGGGTGAGCGGGGCAAAGAGGGGGGCAAAGTCGTAGAGGCGCTCACCGACTTCCAGCATCAGGATTGCCGCCAACAGCGTCAAAATCTTATGTTCGGGGCTGAGGAAGGCGGCCAAGATGCGGCGCTGGTCGGGGGTAAGTTCTTCCGGGGGGACAGAAGCCACCCACACGCTAAAGATGTCAAACGGTTTGCGCCACTGCATAGCAAAGACCGGCCCAATGCCCACTACGGCCACCCAAGCCTGCTCCGCCCCCACCGGCAGGAGGGGATCCCCTGTGGCCAGCCCGATCAGGGTCAGCCCCACCCACAAGGGGAAGAGGAGGATGCCGGCGGCATGGATCCAGAGGAAAGGTTCCTGCCAATGGCTGCGCATGGGGAAGTTCCAAGAGGGACAGGGAAGAGCAGGGCTAGGGGCGAGATTTGTCCACCACTTCCAATTCTGTGAGGCGGAAGGTGACCAATTTATCCCAGTTGCCGCCTTCAAAGAGGACAGCGGCATGGTCGTCGGTAACCCGCTGTACCTGGCCCTCAAAGCAGTAGTAGGTGTCGTTGGGGTTGATGACCCGCACGGCAACGCCGGGGTAGATCGGGGGAAGGGCTTCGAGGAGGGTTGGGGTTGGAGTCGTGTTCACGTTTCAGCTATCCTCTTTTTTTGCAGAAGCTCTGCCTTACTATTATGGGGGAAAGCCCCTCTCTTGCCGAGTCTCCCCCTCGTTGAGCTTCTTCCCACAGCGGTTCGCCGAGGGTTGGGCAATGGCTGAGGTGTGGCTGCCAGCCCGCTAACGGGAAAGGAGCCTGTACTGCAACTTCGACGGTCAACCCAGCTCCCCCTCAAGGCCCCAGACCATGGCTACCGGCGCACAGTCTTCCCCCTCCCAAATCTGGCATGTGTTGGTGATCGATGATGAGCAGGGACGGCGGGCTGTGGCCCTCAGCGCTGCCACCTATTCCATCGGCAGGGATCCCAGCAATGCGATTGTCATCGATTCGGCGGCGGTTTCCCGGCAACACGCGCTGCTGCTGCGGCTACCCCAAAAAGATGGCCAGTATACCTACCGGCTGCTGGACGGCAATATCGAGGGCAAGCGCAGCACCAACGGCGTCTCGGTGAATGGGCAGAGATGTTTGAGCTGGGATCTCAAGGATGGGGATCAGATCCTGTTGGGGAATCAGGTGCGGATGCAGTACTGCATTCGTCGGTTGTCGGACGAAGATTTTCAGCAGTATCTCCAGTCTGTAAGCTTTCGCAGCGTGAAGGCGGAGGTGGTGGATCGACGCTCCACAACACTGCAGCGGTTTGATCCGCCCTCGATGCAGGCGATTTTGCCCCAAGAGGAGACGACGGAGAAGATTGAAGGCGTGAGGCCCCGACGTCGCCATCCGCTGCGGCTGCTGTTCCAGACCCTCTGGGGGCGTTTGAGGGGAAAGCTGAGATAATTTAGCCCTCAGGAATGCCCACCCGTTCTGAGTCTGGGAGCGCTGATGCAGTCTCGTCGGTGCTGTCTTTGCGGTCTTGCTCTGACGCTTCTGCCTGCAAGTCCAGGAGGGAGGGGGAGTTGGCTTCCCCAATCAACACTCCCCGCAGCCAGAGGGGAGCGACAAAGGTGGTGGCAATCACCATGACGATGATGCTGACATCGAGGGCATCGGAGAGAACTCCACTGGCGGCCCCCACACCGGCAAACACCAGGCCCACCTCACCCCGGGGAATCATGCCCACTCCGATGGCGTAGCGGTTGATGCCCGGCTTGCCAAAGGCCCCCAAGCCCGCTGCTAGCTTGCCCACAATGGCAA
Organism: Thermostichus sp. MS-CIW-23; assembly: GCF_054059455.1. Taxonomy (NCBI): domain Bacteria; kingdom Bacillati; phylum Cyanobacteriota; class Cyanophyceae; order Thermostichales; family Thermostichaceae; genus Thermostichus; species Thermostichus sp. MS-CIW-23. The sequence continues at coordinate 8,447 of NZ_JBSSCC010000019.1, forward strand.
CTCCGATCAAGAAGACGGCAATGATCAGCCCCTCTCGGTTGACGGGGAGGGTGGGGTTGAGTACGGCAAGGTTGGTTTTGGCCCCAACGCAGACGAAGAAGATGGGCACCAGTAGGTCGGAAATGGGCTTGATCTGTTCTTCCAGCTCTTGCCGTTTCTCGGTTTCGGCCAAGATCAGGCCAGCGGCAAAAGCGCCCAAAATCGCTTCTAGATGAATGATTTGCCCTACATAAGCCAGCAGAAAGGCCAGCACAAGGGCGGGCAGAAGGGGGTTACCTCGGGTCTTCAGGCTGTTGAGAAGGGCCACAAAGTAGGGGCTGAGAAGGCGCCCCAAAACAATGGAGCCGACCAAGAAGACGATGGCACTGAGGATGATGATGCCAATATCGGAAAGGTTGACTTCTCCGTTTTTGGCCAAGCCCGCCACCACGGCCAAGATGATGATGCCCAACACGTCATCCAAGACGGCGGCGCCGATGATCACCTGTCCTTCTGGGGAGGTGAGTTTTTGCAGCTCGGCCAAGACGCGGGCGGTGATGCCGATGCTGGTTGCTGTGAGGGCAGCGCCGGCAAATATGGCGGGGATAACGGGCACATGAAACAGGTAGAGCAAGCCCAGGGTTCCGGCCAGGAAAGGCACAGCGACCCCGATGACGGCTACGGCTGCGGCTTGAGGGCCGACCCGCAACAGCTCGGCCAGATCCGACTCGAGGCCGATTTCAAACAAAAGGACGATCACCCCGATCTCGGAGAGGATGTCGATGATCTGGCTTTGGGAGGAGAACACCTGTACCAGGGATCCCTCGTCGAGTCCGGCAGTGGCTTGCAGAAATTGCATCAGTGCTGAGGATTGAGCCAAGGTGTGCAGCTCTTGGCCGGAAACTTGTCCTTCCGGGAAGACAAGCAACCCCAGAGCGGAGGTTCCCACCGTAACGCCCCCCAGCAATTCTCCCAGCACCGGCGGAAAGCCGAGGCGAACGGCGATTTCTCCGGCAATACGGCTGGCCAGATAGATGACCACCAGAGCCATCAGCACCGCCGCCAAGATCAGGGGTAAAAGATTGGCAGCCCCTTCCGGTTCAAGGGGGGCAGCGGCTTCAACAGCAAGCAACACTGAATCTAGGTTGTTCAACAGCAAGATCTCACCCTCAAATGATGAACAGCTTTTTGTCTCGGGCCGGCCCTGGTGGGAACGCTGCCGTTCCCATTCCTTTCGCCCTTCTGCTGGAAGACTGTTACAGAAGCTAACCTCCCTTGGGAACTGTTGGCAACGCCCAGGTAGGCACTCTTATACTCCAGATAATTGATACTTATCTGGAGTATTGTCTCCACAGACGTTCCCATGAGCAGGACGAAGCCCTTACCACTTCCTCTCCTGGAAAACCCCTCAGAACCGGCAATCCAGGACAAGCTGCTCCTCAGGAGGAAGCCTCGCCTTGGCCCGGTGCAGGGTTGGATCCATCCAAATCGGACGGTGGCCCAGACAGATCCAGAGGATTAAAGCGGTTCATGGCTGTCCTCAGTCCCTCTTGCAAGCAGCGCTCCACGGCCTCTACCGCCGTATTCAACACCCGCTCCAGCACCTCTTGTTCTGCAGGCGCAAATCCCCCCAACACATGCCCGACCACATCTTGGCTGCCCCTGGGTTTGCCTACCCCCAAACGCAGCCGCGGAAACCCTTCGCTCCCCAAGTGCTGAATGATGGACTTCATGCCGTTGTGCCCACCGGCAGAACCGGATCCCCGCAGGCGCAGACGACCCAGCGGCAAGTCCATGTCGTCGTACACCACCAGCACAGAGGCGAGATCTAACTTGTACCAATCCAGCACCGCCCGCACCGATTGGCCGGAACGGTTCATGTAGGTTTCCGGCTTGAGCAAGCGCCGCTTTCCTCCCAGGGCAAACCCTTCTCCGTAGCTACCTTGGAATCGCTTCTCCAAAACCAATGGGATCCCCCAGCGCTGCGCCAGCCGATCCACCACCATAAAGCCGCAATTGTGGCGAGTATTGGCGTATTGAGGGCCGGGATTGCCCAAGCCCACAACAAGCTGCAGGGAAATCTCATCTACCTCCTTGGGCTTGACCTGGGTCACAACGTTTCTCGCCTCCTCGAGCTAAAGTAAGGCATCGCTGCTTTGAGTGGTGTTGGCGTGTTTTTGGGCTGCTGGTCGCCCCGAAGGTGTCAGATACCCAGCCGGACTGAGTCGGGACAGCGGTGAGGATCCCTGGGGGCAAATGGCTCGCCGCCCATGACTCTGCCATTGTTTATTGTCAACGCTCATTGTGAACGCTTCTGACCAACCCTGCTATGAGCCTGCCCACCCCCTTCGGTCTTCACCCCAGCACAACCGAATTCGATGCCTCGGATGCCCTGCGCCTCAGCCAGCGTCTGATTCAGGTGGGGATTGCCCTCTCCTCAGAAACGGATCTGCAGCGGCTGCTGGAGTTGATTGTTGCTCAAGCCCGAGAACTGACCCACTGTGATGGGGCCAGCCTTTTTGTCCGAGAGGGGGAGGAACTGCGCTTTTTCGTGGTCAACCGCCATGAGGAGCTGCGGGATCTGCGCCTGCCCCTCAGCCCTTCCAGCATTGTGGGCTATGTGGTGCTCACCGGGGAGAGCCTGAATCTGCCAGATGTCTACCACCTGCCCGCCGATCAGCCCTATGCCTTTAACCCACAGGTGGATCGGCAAACCGGCTATCGCACCCGCTCCTTGCTCACCGTGCCGATGCGGGATCCCTCAGGCAAGATCCTTGGCGCCCTGCAACTGTTGAACCGCCTAAAGCCGGATCACCCCACCCCCCTAGCTCCTGACCAGGTGGCTGAGTGGAGCCAACCTTTTTCTGAGCTGGAAGTCAGCGTGGCAGAAGCCCTAGCCTCCCAGGCGGCGGTTGCCTATCAAAACGTCCAATTGCGGGAAGAGCTCAAATCTGCCCACTTCGAGACCATCTTCTGTCTGTCTCTGGCCGCAGAATACCGGGATCAAGATACCTCCTTTCACCTGAAGCGGATGAGCAACCACTCTCGCATCATCGCCAAGCACTTGGGCCTATCCAGCCATGAGCAAGAGCTGATCTTCTACGCCAGTCCCATGCACGATGTGGGCAAAATCGGGATCCCGGATGCCATCTTGCAAAAGCCGGGGCGTCTGACCCCAGAAGAGCGGCAGATCATGAACCGCCACCCTGAGATCGGCTACGAAATTCTCAGCAAGTCCGACTCCGAGCTGATGCAAAAGAGCGCCATCATCGCCCTTACCCACCACGAGAAGTTCGACGGCAGTGGGTATCCGCGCGGCCTCAAAGGAGAAGGGATCCCTCTAGAAGGGCGGATTGTGGCCTTAGCCGATGTCTTCGATGCCTTGGCCAGCCGTCGCCCCTACAAAGAAGCCTGGGCTTTGAATGAGGTCTTTCAGTTTGTAGAAGACAACAGCGGCAGCCATTTCGACCCGCAAGTGGTGGCCGCCTTTAACCGAGGACGCAGCGAAATTCTGGAAATCTACCACCGCTATCCAGAAACCCGCTAAATCCAGCTCCAGATCAATCAGGGATCCAAGATACCAACCCAGAACATTCAGCTCCAAAGGGATCCATCCCCGCAAACTGCAAAGAAGGGATCCCAGGCCATCCTTTCCGTACAATCCCGCAGAATCTTATGGGCAAAAGGTGGGATCCCAGGGCAAACTGAAGGTGGTCGATTTTCTGCACAAATTACCCCATTGAAGGCCGATCTAGAGCCGACTTTTTGTGTTCCTCTACACATCAGTCTCCAACCCATCTGTACCCAACCTGTGCCGAGGATCCCTGTGATGGCTACCCTGACGAACCCGCCCACTCCCACCCTATCGATCAACACCAAGCTGCGTGACTTGGCCTTGGTGGAGTTTCAGGTGAACGAGTCCACCCCTTGCGAGAATGTGGTGCGCCGCCTGGAAGATGACAGCAGCCTTTCAGGAGTCATCGTGCTGGACGAGCGGTCGCAGGTGCGGGGAATGTTGACCCGCCGCGCCATTTTGGAGTGGATGCTCAGCAAGCCCTACGGCCTGGATGTGTTTTTGAAGCGGCCCATCAGCTCCATGGTAGAGTTCCATAGCCGGGATTTTCTCTTGCTCCCCGGCGACTGCGATGTCATCCAAGCAGCCGACCGAGCTTTCCAACGGCCCGAAGAGACCATCTATGACCCCGTGGTGGTTCAACTGGGATCCCAGGACTACCGCCTTCTCGATGTGCCGGTGTTGTTGGTGGCCCAGGCCCAGGTGCATCTGGCCACCCAGCGCAAGCTACAAGAGCAGCAGGAAGAGATGAAAAGGATCTTGGCAGAGCTGGAGCAGGAAAAAAACCGCAGCCTCCAGTATGCCCGGGATCTGGAGCGGCAAAAAGCCGAGATCCTCAACCAAAACCTGGCCTTAGATATGGAACGCCGGCGGGCCCAACAGCGCTCTGAGGAGCTGGCTCGCCTCAACGCCCGCATCATCGAGATTAGCTCGATCCTCTCGGAGAAGGGCAAATCCACCTTTGCCGCCACCTTTGCTGGGGTAGAAGCGGTGCGCACCCTCTTCCAGGAAATTGCCGACAACAACCAGGAGCTATCCCGCGAACTCAAGGAGATCAACACCATCGTGGATTTGATCGTGGAGGTGGCAGGATACATTCGCCTGCTCTCTTTCAATGCGGCTGTAGAGGCCAACCGCAGCGGTGGTGCCGGTGGCTTTGGAGCCATTGCCCAGGAGATCCGCAAATTGGCGGGACGAACCACCGAGGCCAGCAACCGCATTCGCAGCTTGGCAGATCGCATCCAGCGACAAAGCCAATCCACCCTGCAATCGGCCCAAAGCAGCGCTGAGGTGGTGCAATCCCTTTACCAGCAGGCCCAGTCGGCCCAGTTGGCCCTGGAAGAGCTGCAAACCCTGTTGGAACGAGCCCAGATCTAGCCTCCCTTTTGGGTTTGAGATTCTTTTGGATCTGTCTGATCCCTAAGGTTGCCATGGTGGCTAGGGGTCAACTTTCCCCTCTCGAATCTCATAAGTGTAGAATTGCCCAGCCACGGCAAGGGTTTCAAAGTGGTAGGTGGGCAAGGAGATCCCCAGTGGGCCAAAGTTGAGCAACGACAAATCGGTGGTGTAGAGGCTGAAAAGGATAAAATTCTGCCGGCGGGTTTGGCGCATGAACAGAGCTTCTAGTTCGGGCTGGAGCTCTCGGACAAGGGCATGACATTCCTCGATCAAAGTGACCAAGAAAGACGGGATCTGAGCGCAGTATTCTCGCGTAGCGTAGGCGGCCAGTTGTTGCCCTGCATGGGTTCTGTACTGATACATTCACGCTGAACTCTCCTGAACATGGTTCAGGAAAGAAGCGATCGCATCCTGCCTATCTCTGAGCAGGAAGGCGGTATCCCGCAAAGCCCTGAGGAATACCCCCCGAGCGCTTTCCCCCTTCACTTCCCGGCAACCGTTGCGGTGGACTCAAGGATCAGGGGGAAACTTGGTCTACTATATCCCTCTCAATGACTTTTGCCAAACCGCCTAAAGCTCAGTAAATTCAGCAAAGTTCAGGGTTTTGGGGGTTAGAGGCATGCTCTTCTAAGGTGGGATTGGTGATGGCCAAAGCAGCCACTCCTCCCGCCAAAACCAGCCCGGAAAGCAAGGAAAAGACCTTCAGCATCGCAGCCTCCGAAACCGAATTCTTTATTCTGCTATAGGCTTGAGCCACCTCAACAGGGATCTTTCGGCAGAAGCCAAAGGACTCCGTCCTGCCTCTGGCGGGGTTGTTGCTATGGACAAGGGATCGCAATGCTGTTGCAATGGGAACGGCCAGGAACTGCCCCACAGAAGGGCTCCATCCCTTGATTGAGTTGCCGGCCCACAGGTTAGGATGGGATCCGACGCGCAAACAGCTTGCTGCTCTCTATGGAACTTGCCGATCTAAGACGCACCCTAGAATCGCTCACCTTGCGCCTGAGCAACGCTCAGGACTATCTTTGACCTGCCCCACTTGGAGCAACAGATTGCCATCCTAGAGCAAGAAGCCTCGCAGCCGCAGTTTTGGAATGATGTAGAGGCAGCCCGCCGCCACCTGCAAAAGCTCAACAGCCTCAAGGCCTCCTGGGATCAGGTGCATCGCTGGAAGGATCGCCTGGAAGATGCCGCCAGCGCCCTCGAGCTGCTCCAAGAAGAGCCCGATCCAGAACTCCTAGCCGAGACAGCGGGATCCCTGGCAGTGGTGGAGCGGGAGTTGGGCCAGTGGGAGCTACAGCAACTGCTCTCCGGCCCCTACGACAAAAACGGTGCCATCCTCACCATCACCGCCGGCGCAGGGGGAACCGACGCCCAGGACTGGGCGGAAATGCTCCTGAAAATGTACACCCGCTGGGCCGAAAACCAGGGCTACAAGGTCAGCCTCTCGGAATACTCCGAAGGCGCCGAAGCCGGCATCAAGTCCGCCACCCTGCTGATCGAAGGCCCCTACGCCTATGGGTATCTTTCTGCCGAGAAGGGCAACCACCGCATGGAGCGCATCAGCCCCTTCAACGCCAACGGCAAACGGCAAACCAGCTTTGCTGGCGTAGAGGTGATGCCGATCCTGGAAGAGGAAAGCGAGTATGAGCTGAAGATGGAAGATCTGGAGTTCGAGACCTCCCGCTCGGGTGGAGCAGGTGGCCAAAACGTGAACAAAGTGGAAACAGCAGTGCGGGTGATCCACAAGCCCACCGGCATTGCTGTGCGCTGCACCGAAGAGCGCTCCCAACTGCAAAACAAAGAGCGGGCCATCCAGATCTTGAAGGCCAAGCTGATCGAGATGGAAGAAGAAAAACGCAGACAAAAGCTGGCCGAGATTCGCGGCGAGATGGTGACTCAGGGCTTTGGGGGGCGTATTCGCACCTACACCTTCGATCCCTACAAGCTGATCAAAGATCACCGCACCAACGCCGAAACCTACAATGTCGAGGCCTTTATGAACGGCGAGCCGGAGGAGCTGATGCATTTTATCCAGGCCTATCTGCGGCAGGAATACGCCAAACAACAGGCCGCCGCAGTCTAGGGCCGGCTGTAGCGCTCCCACACCGCCTGCATGAGGGCAGCCCGCTCCTGGGCTGAGAGCTGGGTCAAGGTCAGGGGATCCCCTTCCTGGAAAAACTCCCCTACCCCCCATCCCACGGCCCGGGGAGAGGCGGTTTTGGCTTGCAGGGATCCCGCCCAGGCCAGTCCATGCCAAGCGCCGATGGCAGTCTCCAGCGCAGAAGAAAAAACCAGATCCAGGCCGGGATGTCGGCTGAGATACTCCCGCAGCGCGATGCAGGAGCCCACCAGAGACGGCTTCACCACCAGGATCCCTGTCCATCCTGAGCGATGGATCGCTTGCAACTGCTCCAGGCAGGCCACCGATTCATCCAAAGCAACGGGGGTTTGGTACTGGCGGCTGAGCTCCACCAAATGGGCGTGCTGATCCGGCGGCAGAGGCTGCTCCAAAAACTCAATCTTGCCCGGCGAGGCCTGGTTGAGCCGATCACAAACCATCAGCCACCGGTGGGCCTCCGCAAGCGTTAACCCCCCATTGGCATCCAAACGCAGATGGGATCCTGGTGGCAACCGCTCCAGCCATTGCTCCAGCTTCTCCAACTCCTGCTGCATGGGATCCCTCCCCACCTTGAGCTTGTACACCGACCGCGTGAGTGGGACGGAGTCCTTGTAGGAGTCCTTGTAAGATTCCGGCGGCAGGGTCTCCCCCAAAAGTTCACAGAAAGAGAGTAGAGAGAGATCCTTGTTCAACCAATCGGGATCCCGACAGGCCAGCCAAGCGCCTTCCAACCCAAACCGGCAGGCCGGCAGTGCTTCTGGGATCCCCAAAATATACGCCTCCGACAAAAGAGGGGGCAGCTGCCGACAAAACGCCAGAGCCTGCTCTAAGGTCTCGCTGCCAAACCAAGGGATGGGAGCAATTTCCCCATATCCCTGACAGCCTGTCTCCCGATCTGTAAGTCGGATCAGGATCCCTTCCCGGATAGACCACAGGCCGTGGTGGGTGCGCAGGGGCCGCCGAAAGGGACGCCAGTAGGGGCAAAACGCAAAGGAAAACCGCTTTTCCAGCCGCCCAAGCGGCACGGATCCCTCTTTTTGGGTATCCCCTGCAGATGATCTGCTGTGCCTACCAGCCACAAAAAGCTCAAGCAAGATAAAGAAAGGAAAAACGCCAGTTTTCTCAGAGGGCTGCTATTCAGAAACGATCCCCATCGTTTTCTTGGACATCTCGAGATTGACCCACAATCGTGACCTCAATCCAGAGTTATGGTTACTTCAGGCCAGGTTGAGACACATGGGCTCCTAAAAAAAGCTTTCCGGCACTGCGCATTCAACATTTTCAACATTTTTTATTTAGGTGTTTTATTGAGGTGTGGGCGCAATGTCCCCGTTTGAATCGAAATGGCCATGTTTGCCAGATCTTAGTTTTCCTCATGGTTTGCTCAGCTTAAAACACCAGCTCAACCTCTGCCAAGGCGGCTTCCGGCCCCACCAGAGCAATGGCCGGGGGGGTCAGGTAGGTTTTTGCGGCTTGGTGGAGCTGCTCTGGGGTGAGCTGCCTGACCCCCTGCAAATACTGCCGGTCAAACTCCATGCCCAAGCCCAAAATCTCGTACCAGCCCGCCAGTTGAGCCACCTGGGCATTGGTTTGTTTGCTGAGGGCATACTGGCCCAGAAGTTTGCGCTGCGCCATTTCCACCTCTGCCAGGTCGAGCGGATTGGCCTGCAGACGGTGGATTTCTGCTTGTAGGCGCTCCAGGGCCACCTGGGTGTTCTCTGCTGCAGTGCCCATGTAAACCCCAAAAGGGGCGGGATCCCGGCGGGTGGCAAAAAAAGCCGAGACCTCATAGGCCAGGCCACAGCGCTCCCGCAGTTCCACGAACAGACGGCTGGATAGACCGCTGCCCAAGTAGGTGGCCAACAGTTTCAGGGCCGGATAATCCGCAGAAGCAGCAGGGGATCCGCGAAACCCGATCAAGATCGTCGTCTGCTGAGTGGGCTGGGGCAACCTCAGCAGTTGGGGATCCCTCAGAGGGGGCAGGGGAACATCCCGATCCTCTGGAGAGGGGCCGGGAACAACCCAGTCCCCCAAAGCCGCTTCCACCTGGGCAGCCATTTGCTCCGGCGGCTCTGGGCCGATCACCACCATCACCATTCCATTGGGACGACAGTAGGCCGCGTGATAGGCTACCAAATCCTCGCGGGTCAGGGATCCCACCGTTTCCAGCCGTCCCAACCCCGGCAGAGCGTAGGGATGATCCCCATAGAGGGCTTGTTGCACCTGATCGAAAGCCAAGCTGAAAGGCCGTTCCTGCTGGGCGCGAATGGCTTGCAGCATCAACCCCTGCTCTCGCGCCACCTCCTCTTCAGGAAAACTGGGATCCCGTAATATCTCCGCCAGCAAATCCAGCAGCTCCGGGAAATCGGCAGCCACACAGCGCAGGCTCACCTCGAAAGAGTCGGCAGAACTGTCCACCGATAGCGAGGCCCCCAGCGATTCCACCGCAGCAGCAATGGCCTGGGAGTTGCGCCGATGCGTGCCTTTGGTGAGGACAGCCGCCATCAAGTGGCTCACCCCCGCCTGTTGCGGCCGCTCTGCCCGGCTACCGCCGCGGAAAAAACAGTGGGCAGCCAAGATCTCCACCGTTGGGTTCTGGCCCAGCAACAGCGTGATGCCATTGGCCAAAAGGACGCGCTGTAAACGGCCACGTTGGGTGGCAAGCAGAGCAGAGTTCATGCAGGCAAGGGATCCCGTCCAAAATCCGAAAATCAAGAGTCCGGAGCGCCAAGGCGGCGCTTAACGGCAAGCCAGTTGCAGCTCCGAAGCCGCCGCTGTATCCAGGGCAGTCGGCTTGAGAACGGTGACCACATAGGCCTCCAAAGACAAGTACTGCTGGGCCAATTCCCGGATCTGAGCCGGAGTAAAGGATTGCACCAGCTCCAGGTACTCTTGAATGCGCTGCACCCCGCCCAACGTCTCGTAGTAGCCATAGATGCCCGCCAATTGGCTGGGAGACTCGGCGGAGAACAGAAACTCATGGATGAGCATACGCCGGGTGCGATCCAACTCTGCTTGGCCAATGCCATCCTGCTGCAGCTTTTCAATCTCGTGCAGGATCGTCGCCTCCACCCGCGCCACATCCTTCGGCTCCAGCTGAGCGCCGATACAAAACAGTCCCCCCTCCTTCAACACCAGCGAAGAACAGCCAATGGCCCTCACCCAGCCCCGCTGTTCCCGCAGCAGATGCACCAGCCGCGAAGTACGGCCATCTCCCAGCACAGAAGCCAACATCTCCAGGCCACAGGCTTGCTGCCAATCGTCAATGCCAACAGTAGGCCAGGCCAACTTCAGGCGGGCTTGCTCCAAGCGGGCATGGTCGCTCTCCCGGCGCAGGATCCCTTGGGGACGAGGCTGGGGCGGAATGGGGGGGCTGACCGGTGCTGGCCCGGCGGCAGGGCCGCCAAACTGCTCCTCCACCAAGGCCAACGCCCGCTCGGGATCGATGCCACCCGTCACCACCACCGTCATGGATTCAGGCCGATACCAAGCGCGGTGGTAAGCGCGCATCAGTTCAGGGGTCAGTTGCATCAAGCTTTCCGGTGTGCCCAACACCGGTCGTCCATAGGGATGCTCCCCATAGGCGGTCTGCATCAAAAGCTGATAGGCCGTGTAATCAGGGTTGTCGGCGGCGCGGCGAATTTCCTCCAGAACCACCTGCCGCTCCCGCTCAAACTCTGGATCCGGGATCCCGGCCCGCAAAACCACCTCTGCCAAGTAGGGCAAGGTATCCGCTAGGTCAGCAGCAGCCACCGTAATGTAGTAATGGGTGTAGTCTTGGCCGGTGGCAGCATTGGTAACTCCGCCCCGTCCTTCCACGGCCCAATCCAGCTCACCAGGAGCCAGCCGCTCGCTGCCCTTAAACACCATGTGTTCCAAAAAATGGGATAGGCCCAGCCACTCCGGCGGCTCATGGCGTCCACCTGTCCGTACCCAGACGTCAACGGTTACAGAATCGGCAATGGGGATGGGATGAACGATAACGCCTAGCCCGTTGCTCAGTCGGTGGGTGTAGGCGGGCAAGAGACGAGGAAAGCGGTTCAAAATTCTTAACTGATGGAGAACAGTCTTAATTGTAGATGGAGAAGGGCTCCGGGAAATAGTATCTGAGACTACTTTTCTCGGCCTTCTCTCCCCACCTTGCAGATCCCAACCCCTTTTGTGGTAGAGGGAGAACCTAGGTACCTTGGGCTGCTCCCTGTCCAGACATCCCCCTAAGGCTCATTGCGCAGATCCGGGGATCCCTGCCAAGCCAGACTGGGGGATCCCTCTCCGGCCAGATTGTCCTCCACCTGAAATCCAGGGGGCCATTCTTCGCTATCGCGCACCCGCTGCACCACCTCTTGGGGCAGCACGACCCCCAACTGCCGGGCAGCCATGGCCACCACATCCCCCCGGTCGATCAAGCCAGCAATGGCGCCGGTGGGCGTGAAAACCAAAATGCGGCGGGGTTCTGCCTGGCGCATCATCTGAATTACCTGGGGAATGGGGGTCTCTTCTCGTACCCCCTGCAGTTGCTCCATCGGCTTGAGAATAGCCTTGAGGGTGAGGCGATCCCACTGGCTGCGCTCGATGTCGTTGAGCAATTCTGGCCTGACCAGCCCACGGTAGCGGCCATCTTCCTCAGCAAAATAAACGTCCGCCGGTTGAGTTGGGGCTTCCGGCCTGAGAGAAGAAGGCACCAGATAGCGATCCACAAACTCCCGCAGGCTCATGTTCGCGTCCAAAACCCGAAACTGGCGGGTCATCACATCTGCAGCTTTCAGGCGGGCCAGCACCTGCTGCAGTTGCGCGTACTGGCTGTAGCGGCGGGCGGTGTTCAAAATAAACAGGCCGATCAACCCCACCCAGAGGCCGTTGAGGCTCCCCCAAAATACCACCAGCAGACCTAGCCCCACCAAACCCCAGCCCACCCCCTGGCCGGCTCGGGCCGCCCACAGCATACCCTTTTGCCGATCCCCTGTCCAACCCCAGATGGCCGCCTTGAGCATTTGCCCCCCATCCAGAGGCAGGCCCGGCAGCAGGTTAAACAGGGCAATCGTCAGGTTGATGGCAGCCAAGCTGGTGAGGGTTGAGGCCAGCATCGACTCCGGCACAGCCCAAGCCCGGGCCACGCTGAAGAAAACAAACAGACCCAAGCTGAGGAGAGGGCCTGCCACCGCCACGCAAAAAGCCCCAAGGGGGCGGGGAACTTCCCGCTCAATCGCCGCCATACCCCCAAAAATAAATAGGGTTATCGAGTTAACCCGTACCCCATAGGCGCGGGCCACCAAGCTGTGGGCCAACTCATGGGCCAGCAGAGAAAGAAACAACCCCATCGCCGTCAACACCCCGTAGGAGAGCACCAGCAGGAGGGCCGCCGGGAACCAGGTGTAGTCGATGAAAAAGGGGATCCCCCACAAGCTACCGATGCGCAGGCGACTGGTCATGACGATACAACTCCTTACACAGCTCTCACTGGGGAGAAGGCCCAGGAAGGTGCCGTTGAAGACGACAAGCAGCCCCTTAACTTGGGATCCCTCTCCTCCACTGTAGCCCCTCTGCCGGGCCTTCCGTTCCCTTGCGGCTCCCCCGGCAGACAGCGGGCCTGCCCTATCCCTAGAGGCTCTTAAAGATCTTCTCAGAGCACAACACTACCTACAACACCGGATCCCTGAAGATTGTGATAACGTGGTTGGACATTGGGTCGGCGGGGTTGCCAACCGGCGCTCAAGAGTTGGAACTACCGAGCTTTGCAGGAGGGGTGTGGCTATGGTGTGGATTTCGTCCCACTCAGGCGAACAGAGCGAAGAAGTGCAGGGACTTGATCCCGCCCAGACGATGGGAGCCGCGCCTCCAGGCGAGTTTCCGGCCACAGCCCCGGCGGCCAGCCCGGTGTTCTACCGCACCTACAGCCGTCGCCGCCCAGATGGCAGCCGCGAGACTTGGAGCGAGGTTTGCGATCGCACCTTGGCCGATATTGCCCGGTTGGGGCGCTTCACCCCTCAGGAGCGGCAGTTGGTAGAACGTCTGCAGCGGCAGTTGAAGGCGTTGATCTCCGGTCGAGCCTTGTGGGTGATGGGCACCGACTGGATCCAGAAGCCGGAAAACTTCTCCGGCGCCTACAACTGCACCAGCACCACCGTGGTGGACTGGCAGGCTTTTGGCCTGATGATGGATCTGGCCATGATGGGCTGCGGCACGGGAGCGGTGCTGGAACCCCAGTTCATCCGCCAGTTGCCCCCCATTGTCAACCGCCTGCGGGTTCACGTGAAGGGATCCATCGGCGCCACCCCTCCCGAAGAGCGGCAGGAACACACCCGCATCCACCGGCAGGGATCCCAGGTGCACATCCAGGTGGGGGACAGCCGCCGCGGCTGGGTGGATTCGTACCAAGCGCTGCTGGAGCTGGCCTCGGATCCCGGCTTTGGCGGTCAGGTGGACGTGACGGTAGATCTGAGCGATATCCGCCCTGCCGGCGAGAGGCTAAAAGGGTTTGGGGGCGTAGCCAACCCCATTAAGCTGCCCGGCTTGTACGAGCGCTGTGCCGCCATCCTCAACAGGGCAGTAGGGCGGCAGTTGAACTCCGTGGAATGCTGCCTGCTCATTGACGAGGCGGCGGTGGTGGTGGTGGCGGGAAACATTCGTCGTAGCGCTGGCATTCGTCAGTTTGCTGCCGACGACCAGCTGGGATCCACCGCCAAAGACAACTTGTGGCAGCAGGACGAAAACGGCAACTGGAGAATTGACCCCGAGCGAGATGCCCTGCGCATGGCCAACCACACGCGGGTGTTTCACCGCAAGCCGACGCGGGAAGAATGTGTTGAGGCCGTGCGGAAGCAGTTTTACTCAGGCGAGGGGGCCATCCAGTGGGCCGGGGAAGCCGTAGCACGGGCCAATTGCGACCTTATCCCACCCGACCTAAAACCCGACTTTCTCAAAGCCTATGAGGCAGGAACGGCCCGAGAATGGCTAAAGGGACGGGATCCCTCCCTAGGGGAAGAGGAACTTCAGGATCGCCTGTGGCGCTATGGGCTGAACCCCTGCGTGACAGCCGATACCTGGGTGCACACGGGCGATGGGCCGCGCCAGGTGAGAGACCTGATTGGGAAGCAGCACAGCACCTATGTCAATGGAGAACTATTCAGTACCACACCGGAGGGGTTCTTCTACTCCGGTACCAAGCCTGTGCTGAAGCTTTTGACCAAGGAAGGGTTCTCTCTGCGGCTGACAGGCAACCATCGGGTTCTCAAAGTCACCGCTCAAACCCAAAAGGCACAATACACCGAGTGGGTACCGGCAGAAAGCCTACAACCGGGCGACCGCATCCTGCTGCACAACCATCGCGATCTCACCCCGTGGGATGGGGCGGGTACCTGGGAAGAAGGCTGGCTTTTGGGGAATTTGCTGGGTGACGGTAGCCTTACGGCAACCCCGTGGAACGACACGGCTTTATTACGCTATTGGCAAGATACCCAAGCCGAAATGAGCCAGTATGCGATTCAGCTTTTGCAAACGGCAGTGGGTTACGAGCCCCGCCAGCCAGAGGCATATCACTATGCGCAGCTTGGGTTGCGGGTTATCGGCTCCAGGGGGTTGGCAAAACTGGCGGCCCAGTTCGGCATGAGGCCCGGACAAAAGCAGATGACAGAGGCGCTCGAAGCCACCAGCTTCCAGTTTCATCGAGGCTTCTTGTGCGGGCTCTTTGATGCGGATGGCAGCGTGCAAGGTAATCAGGAGAAAGGGGTTAGCGTGCGGCTCTCTCAAAGCCATCTGGGTACCCTCAAAGCGGTTCAGCGCATGCTGGCGCGGCTGGGCATCATTGCAGTTTTGTATGAGAATCGCCGTCCTGCTGGATATCGCCTGCTGCCGAACAGTGCTCGCCAACCTGCACCATACGCTTGCAAAGCCCAGCACGAATTGGTTATTGCCAACGACAACTTGCATCTGTTCCAGGAATGGGTCGGCTTTCGGGAACCGCACAAAGCCCAAAAGCTAGAGGCACTGCTGAATGGCTACAAGCGCCAGCTCAACCGAGAGCGGTTTGCTGTGACGGTTGCTGCCCTTGAGGCAGACGGGGTAGAGCCGGTGTATGACTGTACTGTCCCCGGCCCAGCGTGCTTTGATGCCAATGGGTTTGTTGTCCACAACTGTGGCGAGATTATTGGCCACACATTCCATTGCAACTTGGCCGAGATCCACCTCAACCGTTTGGATCCCCACAACCGGCAAGAGCAAGAGGAAGCCTTCACGGCGGGAGCCCTCACGGTGGCAGCCCTACTCCACCACCGCTTTGTGGAACCCCGCTTTCAGCGTTCGCGGGAATGGGATCCCATCGTCGGCGTCTCGTTCACAGGCCTGTTCGACTTTTGCGTCAAAGCCTTTGGGGTTGAATGGCTGCGCTGGTGGCAGGAAGGGAGACCCGATACCCCCATCGGGAAGGAATTCAAGCAGCAGGAGCGGGAATACCTCAGCCGCTGGAAGGAGATCGTCCACCGCGTGGTGTGGGACTACTGCGACCGCCACAGCCTGCGCCGCCCCAACCGCTGCACCACGGTTCAGCCCGCCGGCACCAAGTCGCTGCTCACCAACGCCTCTCCCGGCTGGCACCCGCCCAAAGCCCAACGCTACATCCGCCGCATCACCTTTGCCAAAAATGACCCGGTGGCGCTGGCCTGTCTGGACTATGGCTACTCGGTGGTACCTGCTCAGGCGGACAAAGATGAAAACGGGAACTTGCTCAACGACCCCTTTGATCCCCGCTGTACCGAATGGCTGGTGGAACTGCCTGTGGAAGTAGAATGGGCCAACCTGCCCGGTGCTGGCCAGATCGAGATCGAGCAATTCTCGGCCCTGGCCCAGTTTGACTTCTATATGCAGGTTCAGAAGTACTACACCACCCACAACACCTCCGCCACCATCGAGCTGCGGGAGGACGAGGTGGAAGCTCTGGGATCCCGTATCTACGAAGCCATCCGCGACGACGAGGGCTACATCAGCGCAGCGCTGCTGGCCCGCTTCGATGCCCCCTTCCCCCGCCTGCCTTTTGAGAAAATCGACAAGCCCACCTACGAACGACTGGTGGCCGAGGTCAAAAAGAGACGGCGGACAGATAACTTCTTCGCGGCCCTGGCCCGCTACGACCGCAACTTTACCTTGGCAGCAGAGGGGCCGGCAGGGTGTGACGCTCTGGGGTGTCTGTTGCCAGATTCGGCGCCTCAGAGCTAGTTCCCCAAAAGGGTTCCCCCTGCTGCCGACCAACCCCATCGGATGCAAAGGCGCGACCGAGCTCCCTGCTGTGATACCTTTGTAGGGACTCCTCACAACCCCAGGGATCCCTTCTGCCCTTGGAATCGGCCCCATGCAAGACGAAAAAGACACGCTTCGCCAACAGCTTCTCACCCTGCAAAGCGAGGCCCTCGCCCAAGTGGAACAAGCTGACGGTCTGGAGGCTCTGGAACAGATCCGCATCGACTACCTGGGCAAGAAAGGTAAGCTCTCCAAAATCTTGGGGGGGATGGGGAAGTTGCCCCCAGAAGAACGGCCTGCCATCGGCGCTTTGGCCAACACCTTTAAAGAGGCCCTCCAATCCAGTCTGGAGCAGCGCAAACAGGCCCTTGGTGAAGCTCAACTGCTGGCCCGCCTAGAAGCAGAGCGCCTGGATGTCACTATGCCCGGGCCCCGTCGGCCTCTGGGGCGGATCCATCCGCTGCAGGCCACCATCGACCGCATGCTCGATATCTTTGTGGGCATGGGCTACACCGTGGTGCATGGGCCTGAGCTCGAGACGGAGTACTACAACTTCGAGGCCCTCAACACCCCTGCCGACCATCCGGCGCGGGATATGCAGGATACCCTCTACCTGGCCAATGGCTACCTGATGCGTACCCAAACCTCCTCGGTGCAGGTGCGCTACATGGAGCAACACCAGCCGCCGCTGCGCATTGTGCATGCCGGTCGGGTGATGCGCCGCGATACCGTGGATGCCACCCACTCCGCCGTGTTTCACCAGATGGAAATTTTGGCGGTGGGCGAGAACCTCACCTTTTCCGACCTGAAGGGCACCCTCAACACGTTCATCACCCGCCTATTGGGCAAGCGAGAAACCCGCTTTCGGCCCAGCTATTTTCCCTTTACCGAGCCTTCTGCTGAGATGGACGTGCGCTTTGGCTCGAAATGGCTGGAAATCTTCGGCTGCGGCATGGTGGATCCCAATGTATTTCAAGCGGTGGGCTACGACCCGGAGCGCTACACCGGATTTGCGGCAGGGATCGGCATTGAGCGGATGGCCATGCTCCTCCACGGCATTCAGGATATCCGCCTGTTTTATACCAGCGACCTGCGCTTTCTGTCTCAGTTTTAGGTGGCTATCTTATCTGAGGAACAAAACCCTCGTCCTGAGCCCTGCAAGACCTTCAGAAAACCCTCTTTCAGGAAAAGGTTTGCTTGTAGATCAACTGCAATTGTTCTAGCTCATCTTGGCGGGCAGCACGGCGCAGCAGGCGCATTTGCTCTTCGATGAGCTGGCGAGCCTCATTACGGCTAATCGGATCGAAGACCAACTCCTCCATGGCAGCAGGATCCCCGCTGTTATCCGGCGGCCTGAAGTAAACCCGAAAAAAGAGCCTTTGGGCGTAGAGAGTGGTGAAGAGAGCCTGATTTTCGTCGACCTGACACAGGCTGTAGAGCAGACCAAATGTGGGGTGATTCAGATACAACTCATTCATGCCCAATAGCGTATCACTCTTGGGGGAGAGGAGAGACTTTTCTTCCCGGTCGGTGCCAGAGAAAGTTCTGGAAATGATGTGGCTATGGCTCTTGAGACCAAGGGCTTAAATCACAAGTTCCGCCCAGCTCGATTTTGGCTGTTGCGACTGGATTCAACATTAGCAAACTAACAAGATTTTGGGTCAGGCTGTTACCGCCGCTGCTGTTCCCGCACCTTCCTCTTCGTGTCATTCAATTCGTTTTCCACCTCTAGCTGACGAAATTGCTCTTCCAATTCATCCCAAGCCTCGAAAGGTTTTCCCCAAGGGCTGAAATTCCGGTCCGGGTTGTCGATGCCTTTGGCTTGCGCGGCTCTTACCTCCTGCAGCTTAGCCTTCACTTCTTGGCGGCGCTGGCGAATCTGCGGCAGCAGGGCTTCCATTTGTTGGATTTTCTCCTTTTGGGCTTTCATTTGACCCCATAGCTGGCTGCCCCTCTCCAACAGCTCAGCCTCCCGGCGTCGCGCTCCTTCGGCCAGATCGGGACGATTGGCCCGCTGCGCCTTCTCAATGCGAAAGTGCCAGGTTTTAATCTCCTCGGCTAAGTTGAGAATGCTTTTTTGGAGAGCCTCCTCTTGGACGCGGCTTTCCTGCAACAGCTGCAGGGTATCGGATTCCTGCTGGCGCAACTGCTCATCGAGGGCTTGCAGCTCGATCTCAGGGTGGGCCCTGAGAAATTCTTCCAGGCGGGTTTCCAAAAACCGGATGATATCTTCGATCAGTTTCATGGACGGATCCTCTTCCCAAGCCCTCAGTTGCGTTTAGAGTAGCCCAAGCTGGGCCATCCTAGATAGGGTTATCCCATGCCCGTTTAAGACATTCCCTTCGACCTTCACCCAAAGTGAGGCCAGGGATCCATCCAGCAGGCAAGTTCACTGCAACTGGGAACCGCCCAACTGCCCCCAGGCGGATCCCTGTCTTCCTCAATCCAGCAAACGGCCATCCCCAACCCGGATAATGCGCTGGGCGGCCTGGGCTACTTCAAGGTCATGGGTGACCACGACCAGGGTGATGCCCTGCCGGTGGAGCTCCGCAAAAAGGTTCAGCACTTCCTGGCCGGTATGGCTATCCAGAGCCCCAGTCGGCTCATCAGCCAGCAACAGTTGGGGTCGGTTGACAATGGCACGAGCAATCGCCACCCGCTGCTGCTGGCCGCCGGAGAGTTGGGCCGGACGCTGCTGCAGTTTGCTCCCCAAGCCCACTTGTTCTAGGGCTTGCTTGGCCCGCCGGCGTTGCTCCGGCTCCGGGATCCCAGCATAGGCCAAGGGCAGCATGACGTTCTCCAGCGCTGTCAGGACGGGCAGGAGATGGAACTGCTGGAAGACAAAGCCGATTTTTTGGTTGCGAATGTGGGCCAAATCGCGATCGGTCAGGGTGGAAACTTCCACCCCATCCAGCCAGTAGCGCCCTGAGCTGGGCCGATCCAAGCAGCCGATGAGGTTCATCAGGGTGGATTTGCCGGATCCAGAGGGCCCGATGATGGCGCAATACTCCCCCCGCTGGATCACCAAGTCGATATCGTAGAGGGCCTGAAAACTGCCCTCCGGCAGTGGATAGACTTTGTTCACCCCGACCATCTGCACCACGGGCGGGCTGGCCGCGGCCAAGGCCTCGGCTGGGCGCTCCAGGGATCCGACCGGCCCACGGCGATGATTTGCCCAGGAATCTTGCTCAAGCATGGTTGGCACCGCGACTTGCCCCATTCTAGCCTTTGGGCTTCCCTGGCTTGACGGCTAACCGGAAGAGCGGATCTCCTGCGGCTGATGGTAGGGGCAGCTCCCCTGGGGATCCACCCTGAGGCGGTAGAGGGGAGAGCGTTCCTGATCGCAGCGAAAGGCTTGGGCTTGGGAAGTCAAGATCTGGCGGGCAAAGCGACAATTTTGGCACTTTTTGCCACCGTGATGACTGGATACAGAAGGCTGTTTTGGACGCGGCACGATCCCTGCTGGAGAAGGGGCAGCCTCTGCCGGGCGGATCAGCTCCCGTGGAGAAAGGCCGCGCAGCACCAGTTCGGATCCCTGCCAGCGGGCTTCCACCAGGCCGGTATCGGCCCAGGCCGGCCAACGGGGATCCTGGGTAATCTGGGGGGGCAGACGCACCTGTACCCCCGCCAAAGTCCGCGGCGACCCCTGCTCCTGCCAAACTTCTTCCACCTCCCCCTCGTAGCGCAAAGGGGGATCCCTGATCTCGGCGGGGGAACCGGCCTTCAGCTCCGCGAGCCTAACTGGGGTTTGTAGGTGCCCATCGGGCAACTCCAGCCAATGTCCGGGCTGAGGGCAGTGGACATGGTAGCGATTGCACAGCTCCGGCAGATCCGCCAGATCCTGGGCCTGCTTGGGGTCGGCGTGAACCAAGACCAAATGCTGGGGGCGAAAGGTGTGGATGATCTGGGTGAGATGCCCGACATCGTTGTGGCTGTGCCAGGTTATCCATTCAACGGCAATGCGGGAGCGCAGCGGCGCCGGCCAACGCTCAAACGGGGTAGCCAGTTCCACCTCTGGCAGCCGCACCAGCAGACAGGAGCGCTGCGGTTGGGCCAACAACCTCGACCAAATTGGATCCCAAGCCTCAGGCCCGGCATCGGCGTCGCACAGCAGCAAGCCTTGGGGCAGAGGATCCGCTTCGGTAAGGGGCTGAACCCGCGGCTGCAGGCGGTCTTCCCAGAACAAGGGCTGGTAGGTGGCGAAATTGCGCACCGGCTCCGGCAGGTAGGTGAGCAAGCGCTCGTAGAGATTGCAGCCTGCCGCCAGCCCCGGCGCCACCCATATCTTGAGCTCTTGGGGGGCTTGGGTAAAGCGGTGGTGGGCTTTGAGGAGAAAGATCAGCTCCTGCCCCAACCCCAACACTGGCAGGGGAAACAGCACCGTTTGCCCCGCTTCCAAGGCGCTGAGCAACCGCTCCACCAGGCGATTTTCCAGGTGACGACGGGGTGGATGGCGGGTGGATCCCAGCGAAGCCTCGATGAGCAACACGTCCGGCTGCCAGTGGCGCAAAGCAATGAGATCCAAGCCGGGGGCAAAGCGAGTTGAGGCCAGGGAACAGTCGCCCGTGTACACGCAGGCTTGGGCCGGAGTGGTTTGGGTATTTTGCAGCAGGGTTGCCGCCGCTCCCGGCAGATGCCCAGCCGCAAAGAAAGTGAGCATCAGATGGGGCAAAATCTCTCGCGCCCGGCCCAAAGGCAGCGCCCGAAAGGGGGGAAAGCGAATGTCCCGGTCGTAGCCTGGCCAAACGCCACACTCCCACAGACCAGCGGCCAAATGAGCAGTCACCGGCGTGGCGTAGAGAGGTACCTGAGGGTAACGACGATGAAAAGCAGGTAGCCCTTGCACATGGTCAAAGTGAGCATGGCTGCAGATTACCGCATCCGGGATCCCTGGCAGAGCCTTAAAGAGGGCAGGAGCGGGCAACCCGCAATCGAGAAGCAAACGGTGGGATCCCATCTCCACCCAATAGGCACAGCCCTGTTGACGGGGATCCGTACCCAGGGGGAGCAGTCGAAGGGGGGGTCTCTCTGACTCCACAGGTGTGTCGTTCTGAACCTAGAAGACCGCGTTCAATCCTGCAAACAGGAGGGGCGACTTGGCCAGGGATCCCCCCTCTCCACCGGTACACCTCCCCGGAGAGTTGGAGACAACCTGTGCCGATCCACTTATCCTACACTTCTCACAGCATAGCGTTTGCCCACCATCTGCCGCGGCAGCCTGCCATTTCATCCATGCAGCAGCTGAATGGATGTGGGGATTTGGTTTTGCGATGAACTTGTCTTGGCTTGGCAGCCTATGGGTCGGCGCTCTCTTCTGTCGCCGCAGCGGCGCTGCTGCTGGGAAAAGCAAAGCCGGCAAAATCGTGATCGTCGGGGCGCACCGTCAGGATCATCAGGTTGTAGAAAGCCCAGACCAAGCCAAACAGCAGCTCAGGCCAAGAGGGATCCCAACTGCCGGCAGAACGCAGGGATCCCACCCCCATAGCCAGAAAAGTCAGCACAATAGCCAGAGCCTGAGGTCCTAAGGAGAGCTGGGAAGGCTGCTCGGGATAGGGGGGCACTCCCTGCAGACTTTGCACCAGCGCCTGGATGGACTGGAAAAACTGGCTGCCCGTCTGCCGTTCCGACTGCCAAGCTGCCCCCCACAAATGCGGGGGAAAGGCCAAGAGCCAACTGATGCGCCCTAGGAGAGCATAAGGCAAAAACCACGCGAAGAAGACCCGGTCAAAGGCCGGCACCGGCATCCACCCCGTGCAGAGAAAGACCATCGGCACCGCCAAGTAGACCAGCTCCGCCATCCCACCGGCAGCCCAGAGGGCCAGCCACAGGTATTGAAAGCGCTGCTGCTGTGTGGTCGGCTTGCCCCAGAAGGGATTTTCCCTCAAGGCCGAAAACAAAGCCAGCAAAGCAACGCGGCGGTTGCGCAAGGGCAACAAAACACCCGTAACCTGGGTTTGGCGAACCAATTGAGATTGCCAGCCACGGCAGTGCATCTGACACCCCAACTGCACAGGGCGACGAATGTCGATCCGCGAGATCCCTTCCAAGGCTGCCCGCCGGATGAGACAGCCAGAACCCAACAGGGGTGCCGCCTGGTAGCCCTGGGATCCCACCGCCAAAAGCTGTTGCAGGGGGTGAACGGCTCTGGGCTGGCCTAGGGTGCGCAGCATCGCCTGCACAAACCCGATACGATTGGCGATGGGAGCCCGCTCCGGCGAGTCGTAAAAGCGGGGCAAGGTCTGCCACAGGAAGTCCCGCTCGAGAAAATGGCCCGGCTGCACCAGGAGCAGATACTCCCCTTGGATATGAGGGGATCCCATCGCGTAAGCTAGGGGGTCGGCTGTGGGGCTAGGGCAGGCCCAGTATTCGCAGGGAATGGCCCGGGCCGCCTTGGCCATCTCCTCATCCTCTACCCGATCCACAATGTGGACAAACAACCGCTCCCAAGGGTAGTCGAGGTGCAGAGCCGAGAGCACTGTTTGCCGGGTTGCCTCCAGAGAATCCCACTGGCGCAGCACCAGTACATCCACCCGCGGTAACTGGAAAAACGACCGCCGCAGGACCTCTGGGGATGGGATCGTCTCTCTCGGCACTTGGGGATAGCGGCTGAGGGTAAAGCCCACCGCCGCCAGCCAAACATACAGCTCTGCCCCCCAAAACAAAAGGGATCCCAAATCCATCAACCCGGCTGTCAGTCGCCAGTAGAGGTACATCACCCCGGCAATGAGGTGAAGCAACCCTGCCCAGCGAAACAGATACACCCGCATCAGCTTTCTGCCTTCCGTGCTTTTGCCATTTTCGCCCCTAAGTGGTCAGGGATCCCTAGCTCCTCTTCTCTTCCGGCTGGCCCCAATCCTCAAGAACGAAAAAAGTTCAGGAATCAGCAACAGCAAAACCCTGTCTGCTCTGGAGCAGACAGTTTTCAGCCCGGCAAGCAGCTTGGTCGACAGAAGCGAGAATCTTCTCTTGCGGAAGAAACTGATACATTTACGCTGAGCACTGCTGAACATCACTGTTCAACTATGCAGCGATAGCATTCTGTTTGTTTCCAACCAGAATGGCGGTATCCCGCAAAGCTTTGAGTAGAATACCCAAAGCGCAGTTTCCGTGTCGTCTTACTACCAATTTTCTGCTTTGCTTTGGCTACCATGTTGGCAGACTCGAAAGTAAACAGAAAGATCAACCGGTAGTAATCCGTACTGAACATATTATACATTATTTTCAGTATAGTTGAGCTTATTATTGACTAGAGTCATGCTCTCCCAGGCAGTTTCAAAGCTGGGCCTTTCCCTACTGGGCAGCCACCTCAGCTGGGTAGACACTCACCTTTTGCCGCCACTTGCCATAGCGCTCAAAGGTCACAATGCCGGTGACCACAGAATACAAGGTGTCGTCGCCGCCGATGCGCACGTTCACCCCTGGGTGAAACTTGGTGCCCCGCTGCCTGACCAGAATGTGGCCGGGATGCACCAGCTCGCCCCCATAGCGCTTCACCCCCAGCCGCTTGGCATTGGAATCTCGACCGTTGCGAGTGCTGCCCGTTCCCTTCTTATGAGCC
This sequence comes from Thermostichus sp. MS-CIW-23, assembly GCF_054059455.1. Lineage (NCBI taxonomy): Bacteria > Bacillati > Cyanobacteriota > Cyanophyceae > Thermostichales > Thermostichaceae > Thermostichus > Thermostichus sp. MS-CIW-23. The sequence goes on from NZ_JBSSCC010000019.1 coordinate 32,306, forward strand.
ATAACGCCTCCTATGCAACTGCATGATCAACAACAAGATAAAGAAATCGGGATTCAGGACACCTGAGTTCAGAGTTTATTCCTCATCCGCAGGGATCCCTGTCGCCGCTGCCGAAGGGGCTGCCTCTGGGTTAGACTCTGGAGCCGCTTCCGTACGGGATGGTGCCGTTGCTAGGGGCACCCCATTGAGTTCAATAGACTCGATCAGCAGACGGGTCAGCGGTTGCCGATGACCCCTCTTTTTGCGGGTCTTTTTCTTTGGCCTCATCTTGTAGACGATGATTTTATCGCCGCGCCGATGCTGTAAAACCCGTGCCCTGACGACCGCCTCCGAAACGTAGGGATGCCCCAACGTGATTTGTCCCTCGTGGTTGATCAACAGCACACGAGACAAATCGAAGGGGCTGTTCTCCTCCACTTCCGCCAGGCGATCGACCTCGTAAAAACGCCCCGGCTCCACCCAAAGCTGCTTACCGCCGGTTTCCACAATTGCGTAAGTCATCTTTCTCCCTGCCGTACAGGTGCCCTGCGGGGGTCTTGAAACCTGATCCGAGCATTGACAGCGATCTTAGATCGTAGCCGAAAAAGCCGCCGTCCGTCAGCTGGGTTTGGTCGAGGACTGGCTTGCAACAGTTCCGGTCGAGCAGTGGGACAGAATCCCCCTGCTGCTGACCCTCACCCCCAGCCCCCTTAGAGGGAGAGGGGAGTTAAGAATCAACTTCGCAGCATCTGTAGCGACCGTAGGCTAGAGGTTGAAAAATTATTCGGTCAGCTTCTCCCAAGCAGCCTGAAGGGCAGCCTGCATGCGCTGAGCGGCGCGGCTGAGGCGATGTTGCCAGGTTTCCCACTTGTGTTGCAGAAACTCTGCCGCCTCGTCCAGTAGGGAGAGATCGAACTTGCCCCCTTTGGCCAGCTCGTCCCGCACCTGCTTCACCTTGACGCGCACCACCTCGGGCGGATCCTGGGGGCCAACCAACGCCTTGAGGCGATCCCCCATGCGCTGGATAAGCTGTTTCACCTGCCGAGATTTTTCGCTCCAAAAGTTCTTCAAGCCTTCTGCTTCCGATTTCAGCCGCTGCGGAGCATCCTCCTTAACCACCACCGCGTCCACATCAATGGCTTCCACGTCCTCAGGCAGGAGAACGGCGCGCCCCCCCCAAGGCTCGGCAATGCTGCCACCCAGAATATAAGCGGCAATCGCTCCAGTCTCCCAGTCAAAGAGAAAATCCTCAATCCAGCCGACCTCTCGATTCCCAATGCGCACTGTGCGACGGTAAAGAGAGCTGATGGGGGTTAGGGGGGTAGCAAAAACGGTAGAGTAGGTCAGCAGCGCGTCTGGCCCGATGAGAGAAATCTGCTCCAGGGGGGTGTACCCCTGCTGGCTGGTGAAGTAGCATACCCGCCCTGTTGGGTCAACCCAGATTTCTTCTACGGTACCCAATGCGGTAGCAGTGCTGCCATCGAGGGCCAGCAGGCCCACCACTTGGCTACGTCGGATGATCTGTTCCATAGGGTTCATCGAAGTTTATCTCCTTGATGGGTTGGCTGGGCAGCCTCAAAATCCGCGGTAGTGGCGCAGTTGCCCCCTGAGCCGGGCAATTTCCTGAGCCATGTCCAAGACCATCGCTGCCCCCGTCCAGTTGAGGCCTAAGTCTCGGTGTAGGCGGCTCATTTGCAACAACCGCCTGAGCTGTTGGGGGGTCAGGTAGCTGCTCTCGGCCTCCACTAAGCCTTGGGCCAGCAGCCATTCCAGCAGGTGGGGAGGGATCCCCAGCAGTTCCGTGGCCTGCTCGAAGGTATAGAGCCGTTCTTCTACCCGCACAATGGCCAAACTCATAGACTCACCTCCTGCAAGTGGGCGCGGGGATCCCAGCTACGGCTTTGGCGCAGCTTTTCGTAGAGATCCCGCTCGGTCTGGGAAAGGGATTTGGGTGCCACCACCTTCAGCCGCACCAGCAGGTCGCTCCGCTGGCCTTGGGGATCCCGCCAGCCTTGGCCCCGCAGCCGCAGGGTTTGGCCGCTGTCTACCCCGGCAGGGATCTTCAGTTGCACGCGACCCGTGGGGGTAGGGACTTCCGCCGTCCCTCCCAAAGCCGCCTCGTCAGGAGTAATGGGCAGCTCGCAGAGCAGGTTGTCCCCGTCAAAGCGGAAGAAGGGGTGGGGGGGCAGCTCCAGGGTGAGGTAGAGATCCCCTCTTGGCCCTCCAAAGGGGCTGACCTGGCCTTTGCCCTTGACGCGGATGCGACTGCCCGGCTTGGCACCGGGGGGAATGCGGATGGTTAGCGTTTCTCCATCCAGGTTCAGCCGTTTCTGGGTGCCGTGGAAAGCTTCTGCCCAACTGAGACCCAGGGTGCCCTCCACATCCTGCCCCGGCAGATCCACCGAGACAAACGGCCCAAAGCCGCCGCTGAAGCCCTGGAACCCGCTGCGGCGGGATCCCATACGGCCCAACAGCTCGTTGATAAACTCCTCGAAGCTGGTGTACTGGGCGAAGCCCTCCATGCCGGGCATTCCAGCCGCAGAGCCGGCACCCACCCGCTGCCAGTACTGCCCAAACTGGTCGTAGCGCCGCCGCTTTTCCGGATCAGAGAGCACCTCGTAGGCTTCGTTGATCTCCTTAAAGCGTTCCTCTGCCGCCTTGTTGCCGGGGTTCACGTCGGGGTGATACTGGCGGGCCAACTTGCGATAGACGCGCTTGATTTCCTCGGCAGAGGCATCTCTGCTGACGCCCAGGATCTTGTAGTAATCCTTGAAGTCACTCGCAGCCATAGGCTCACCCCTGCAAGGTTAGGGTTTTTCGAGCTATTTCCAGAATACAAAGTTGCAGTTGGCGAATTAGAGCAGATCCAAAAGAGGTAGAGGCAGAAGGGCGAGATGGCGCTTTACTGTGCTCTCACTACTTCGGAAACTTTGGAAACGCACTTTTTGGGAGCTTGGGCAAAAGTGCTCATACACAATGCTCCTGCTGAGTTTCACACTGCCAAGGCAGGTTTTTTTAACCTTTTCCCCATTACTACTCTCATCCATTGTCTCCCCTCATCAACAAAGGATCCAGTCGCAGAATCGCGAACCCCCTGGAGAAATCTCCGTACTGAGGATGCCAATTCCATCCTTACCCCTGGCCTCCTTCCAGGAGAGGGGAGTTGGGATTCAACGCATGCTACTTGCTGCCGGAATGACTGGGGGGTTTGGAGGAGCTACAGCAAGCGGATCCCGGCCATCAAGCCCTGGCAGACCCCCGTCAGGAAGTCTTGATCTAGGGTTTCGAGGGTGTCGCTTGGCTTGTGGTAGTGAGGGTTGCGCAAGAAGGCGGTGTCGGTAACCATAACGGCGGCGTAGCCCGCATCCCAAAAGGGGGAGTGGTCGCTCAGGCGAGTGGCAGGCAGGATTAGGCCCCGCTGCCCGGCCAACAACCAACAGCAAGGGATCCCCACTTTTTGAAAATCACGCTGCAGCTTGAGCAGATCCCCCCAGGTGGGCCAGTTGCCGATGAGACCGATGTAATCTCCCCGGTTGGGGTAGAGCTTCTCAAGGCCGGCGGGATAGTCCTGGGATCCGGGGGCGGGATCCCGGTAGCCCAGCATCTCCAGAGAGAGCATCAGCCGCAGGGGCTGGCGCTGCTGTTTAAGAAAGCGGGCGTAGGCTGTGCTGCCCACCATTCCCCGCTCCTCCAGGTCAAAAGCCACCAGCCACAGGGGGGAAGGGGCAGGGTTGGCGGCAAAATGGCGGGCCAATTCCAGCAACACCGCTATGCCGCTGGCGTTGTCGTCTGCTCCAGGGGTTGCCGGAGCGGCGTCGAAGTGGGCCCCAATGAGAATGGGCGGGCGACCAGAACGGGATCCCGGCAATTTCAAGATCCAGTTGCGGTGCAGGCGGCCACCGGCCTCAAAGGGGAAGGACTCCAGGGATCCCCAGCCAGAGAGCTGCTCTTGGATGTAGCGCTCCACCTGCTGATGGCCCAAGGGCGACCAGTCGGGATCCCGCGGCTGGGCCACCTGGCGCAGATGGGCCTCTAGGCGCTGCTGCAGGTCTGGGAGCTCTGCTGCTGACATCAGTTTCCCACCTCAGAGGGAATGGCTTGGGCATGGACTTGGCAGGCCAACTCCAGGGTGAAGTAGCGGTGGGATCCCACCGTTCCCGCCAACACCCGAAAGGGATTCTCAGGATCCCCTAGGTGATCCAACACCAAAGCTGCCCCGGAAAAATCCTGATCCCGGGTATAGTCGTTTACTGTCACCACAGTGGGGACCCCCGCTTGTTGGGCAGAGCGCAGCCCATTCTCCGAGTCTTCAAAGGCCAGGCAGGCTTGAGGGGGCAGCCCCATCTGTTCCAGGGTGTAGAAGTAGATGTCGGGGGCGGGCTTTTTGGCGGGGACAATATCGCCGGCAGCGATCACTTCAAACCAGCTCAGGCTCTCCGGCAGCGCGTGCTCCAAAAGGGCCGTTACATTTTCCGGCGTGGTGGTGGTGGCAATGGCTAGACGGATCCCAGCAGCTTGGGCCTCCCGCAGTAGCCGCTTGACACCGGGGCGCAAAGGGATCCCGCCTTTGGCCAACAGAGCCGTGTAGTGGCGGGTTTTGGCCTGGTGCAACCGGGCAATCAGAGCCACCAGATCTTCCCCAGGGAGCAGCGGCGGCTGAATGGTGTCGATAAAGTGGCGAATGCGCTCTTTACCTCCCGTAATGGCCAAGAGCTGGCCGTACAGCTCCACCGACCAGTGCCAGTCCAGCCCTGCCTCGGCAAAGGCGGCGTTGAAGGCCACGCGATGGCCATCCCGCTCCGTGTCCGCCAGCGTGCCGTCCACATCGAAAATCAAAGCTTGCAGTTCCATGCGTACCCCCGCTCCCCCCCAGCTACAAGCGACCCTATGCTACCCCATGGTTTGGGTGCTCTCAGCCTGGTTTCTGGGAAGGCCGACAAGATGAGAGAATGAAGCACCGGTTATCCAATCTCGCCATGAGCTTCGATTTTGACTTGATCATCATCGGTGCCGGCGTCGGCGGTCACGGCGCTGCTTTACATGCGGTCGAATCTGGCCTGAAGACCGCCATCGTTGAAGGTGCAGAAATGGGCGGCACCTGCATCAACCGCGGCTGCATCCCCTCCAAGGCTCTCTTGGCCGCCTCCGGACGCCTGCGGGAACTGCAACACAGCTCTGAGCTGGGCATCCAAGTGGGATCCCTTCAGGTGAACCGAGAGGCTATTGCCAATCATGCTGCCCAAGTGGTGGAGAAAATCCGCGCCGACATGACCCGCTCCCTGGAGAGGCTGGGGGTAACAATCCTGAGAGGGCGGGGCAAGTTGGTGGCACCCCAGCAGGTGGAAGTCCAGGAAGAGAAGGGATCCTATACCTACACGGCGCAGGATGTTATTCTTGCTACGGGCTCCCGCCCCTTTGTGCCCCCTGGCATCGAGGTGGATGGCCGGACGGTGTTCACCAGCGACGAGGCGGTGCGGCTGGAGTGGATCCCGGAGCGCCTAGCGATTATCGGCAGTGGCTACATTGGCCAGGAGTTTGCCGACATCTACACTGCCTTGGGATCCCAGGTCATCCTCATCGAAGCCCTGGAGACCCTGATGCCGGCCTTTGACCCCGATATTGCCCGCCTGGCCCAGCGGGTGCTGATTAAGCCCAGGCAAATCCAGACCTACGTGGGGATCACGGCCAAGCAGGTGATCCCTGGCCAGCCAGTAACGATTCACCTCTCCAACGGCGAGACGCTGCAGGTGGATGGCTGCTTGGTGGCTGCCGGTCGGATCCCGGTCTCAGAGGGGCTGGGCTTGGCCGAGTTGGGCATCGACACCGGCAAACGGGGGTTTATTCCTGTCGATAGCCGCATGGCCACCGATTTGCCTCACCTCTGGGCTATTGGGGATGTGACCGGCAAGATGATGTTGGCCCACGCGGCGGCAGCTCAGGGGAGAGTGGCCGTGGAAAACATCTGTGGCCGTACTGCCTACATGGACTACCTCAGCATCCCGGCCGCGGTGTTCACTCACCCGGAAATGGGTTTTGTGGGGCTGACCGAACCTCAGGCCAAGGAGGAAGGCTACAGCGTGGGCACGGTGCGCACCTACTTTGGCGGCAACTCCAAGGCCATTGCTTCGGGAGAGACAGAGGGCATGGTCAAGCTGGTCTTTGACAAGAGCACCGGCCTACTGCTGGGATCCCATATCTTCGGGCCCCATGCGGCGGATTTGATTCACGAGGCAGCTCAGGCCATTGCTCGCCGGGCCACGGTGCGAGAACTGGCCGGCTTGGTGCACGTTCACCCCACCTTGGCAGAGACGCTGGAGGAAGCCTACAAGCGGGCTACCCACGCTCTGGCAGGGGCTTAGCAACGGTTGGGAAGATCTCCCCGCTCAAAACCTCAAGAAAACCGTAGGATGGGGGGGAATACGTGGGAGGAAGTGCTTTTGGTGAGCGAAGCCGAGATTACCCGGGCGGTGCAGGCCCAGTACGAGACGTTCCCCTATCCTCCTATTCCTTACGACCGGCCCTTTGAGGGCTTCTCCAGTCTGGGCAGCTATACCTTGGCGCAGTACGCCCGCACCCGTAGGCTGCAAGAGCCCGCAGGAGCCAGGTTTTTGGTGGCAGGGTGTGGCACCGGCTGGGAGGTGCATGGCATTGCCGCCAGCAACCCCGGCTATGGGTCGGTGGTCGGGATCGACATCAGCCGCCCGGCCCTAGAGATTGCCCAAAAGCGAATTAAGCACCACGGCCTACGCAACTGCTCTGTGCAGTACGGGGATCTAATGGATCCCTCTACTTGGCCCGAAGGCAGCTTCGACATGATCAGCTCCTACGGCGTGATTCACCACACTGCAGATCCGGTGAAGGCTTTGAGCAATCTGGCATCGCGGTTGGCTCCCGATGGGGTGATGGCGCTGATGCTCTACAACCGTTCAGGCCGTTGGCACCTCTACCGCATTCGGCGAGCCTTGGAGTTGTTGGGCATCACCCCACCTGCAACCCCAGAAAAGATCGAATTTGTGCGGCAACTGCTGAAGGGAGCCAGCCCCAATTCCCTTTTGGCCAAGCACGCCAAGGCTCACCAAGAATACTATGGACAAGATGAAAACATTGTCGATAATTTCTTCCATGCCAATGATATTCCTTTCGACATCGGCGAGATTCCCGACTTGCTTGCCCAAGCCGGGCTGGAGTTTATCGATGTAGCCCCCTACTTGGACTATTGGAACGCCAGGCCGTTGATTGCCGCCACCCACCCGGAGTTCCATCGCCGCTACGAGGCCCTTGCTCGCATCGACCAACTGCGGGTCATGGAGTATCTGGAGCCCCTATATCACACGCAAAATCTCTTTTGGTGCTGCCATCAAGGTCAAAAGATAACAACTTGGGATCCCTTTACAGTCGAATTTTTTAAGGGATCCCGCTGGCAACTCAACCCCTTGTTCGTCCGCTATGGCAGCGTGCGCTACTGGGATCAAAAAATCCCCTTTTCAGATCTGTTGGGCAAGCTGGATCCGGCCCAGATCCTGACCCAGAAGATGGATATTTTCTGGCCTATCGCCCGCATCCCGGGCAAGATGATAGCCTCTACCCGCTACCAGGTGGTGGAGCTGCTGCTGCCCCTGGCCAATCAAGCCCGTTCTGGCGCTGAGATCCTGGCTGCCCATGAAGAGAGAGCCGACCACCTTCTCAACCTATTTCGACAGTGGGAAGCAGACCGGTTAGTTCTGCGGGTTGCCTAGCTTCTGGTTATTCCAAACAGTCCAAATCACCAGGGTCAAAGTCTGTTCCATGCTAAGGTTGTATCATGCATGACCGAGGACGGTGCTTCTCCCCAGGCATGTTTGTGCCGGCGGTGCGGAGCACCTCTACTGGGACATCTTCGCCACAGCTTTCCCTGTGAATAGAGCTGGCAGATCTGGATCCCGATCAACATCCATGGCAACCCCAACGCCAGAGCTGGTAGGAGGCAAGGATGGCTGACTACAATCGCGGCATTATGAAGTTCAAGGGGGCAGATAGCCCAATTGTCGTTTTGATCTCGGCAGGAATTGTGGCCGGTGTGGTTTCGGCCCTGATCTGGTGGGCTTTGCACTTTGCTTACGCGGCTTGAGTCTCAGCCCATATCAGAAGCCGAGGTCAGTTTTTCCTACATTGCCAGCCTTCCGAGCAAAGGAGGGGAGTGGGACGAGGCTTCTTTGCAACGCTTGCGGCAGTCTCTTCAGCGTTGGTACCGTGAACACGGGCGGGATCTGCCCTGGCGCCGCACCCGGGATCCTTACGCCATTTGGGTTTCGGAAGTGATGTTACAGCAAACCCAGGTGGCAACAGTTATCCCCTACTTTCAGCGCTGGATGCAAACCCTGCCCGGGATCCCAGCATTGGCGGCAGCCCCCCAGCAGCAGGTGCTGAAACTGTGGGAGGGCCTAGGCTACTACCGGCGGGCCCTGAACTTGCACAAAGCCGCCCAAATCCTGGTGCGGGAACGGAACGGCGAGTTCCCCAGGGATTTGGAGCAGGTGCTGGCTCTGCCGGGGATCGGGCGCACCACAGCCGGCGGCATTCTCAGCGCTGCCTTCGATCAGCCTTTGCCCATTTTGGATGGCAACGTCAAGCGGGTGCTGGCTCGCTTGGTGGCTTTGCAGCAGCCTCCGTCCCAGTGTCTGTCCCTGCTGTGGCAGCTTTCCCAGCAATTGTTGGATCCCGTGCAGCCGCGGGCTTTTAACCAAGCCCTGATGGATTTGGGGGCTACCGTCTGTCGTCCCAAAAAGCCTCACTGTGGCCGGTGCCCTTGGCAAGCGGATTGCAGCGCCTACAATCGAGGTCAACACCAACAATTGCCTATGTCTGCACCCCGTGCCTCTCGTCCTCACAAGCAAATCGCGGTTGCCATTGTTCTGCGGGGGAAAGAAATCCTTATCGATCGACGGTTGGAAAGCTCGATGCTCAGTGGGCTGTGGGAGTTTCCCGGAGGGAAAATCGAGCCGGGAGAAACGGCTGCTGAGTGTGTAGTGCGGGAGGTGAAGGAAGAAATCGGCATCGACATCGAGGTGGTCGCACCGCTGGCCACCGTCGAACATGCCTATACCCATTTCACCGTTACTCTTATCGCCTTTATCTGTCGCTACCTGGGCGGAGAAGCCCAAGCCCTGCAATGTAGCGAGGTGCGCTGGGTCAGCCCGGCGGAACTGTCGGAATTTCCCTTCCCGGGAGCCAATCAAAAGTTGTTTCCCCACTTGCATGCTTGGCTGGCAGAGCATGGCAACCCATGATGAACCCACCCAATCCGCCAAATGGCTTAGACCCTTCTGGAACGTTTGCCCCAAGACATTCGATAGGATAGTAGATGTCCTGCTGCCGTGAGCTACGGATATGCTTGTCACTCTGGAAAAAGCTGGGGAGATTCTGGCTAAAGGATCCCATACAGCCATCACAACCACAGATGGCAAGATCGCGCTGGTGCCCAAGGGAAAAGAAACCCTCAAACTGACGGCCAACGAAGCCATTAACCTAATGTTTTACGTCGTCCGCTCCGCTGAACCGGCAGAGACGGTGATGGCCCAACTGGAGGAGGCAGTTGCCAAAGCTCAAGCCCCCGATCCAGCCGAGGAACGGGCCAGAAAATATCGAGAACTTCGTGGCGTCTAAAGGGGTGGCATTCGTGCCGGGTGGAGCCTTTCGCCAACTGGAGAGAGACTCCAAAACTTAAAAGCAGGAGGAGCTGAGGGCGACAAACTTCCCATCGGTGGTCCACCCCAGCAGCATGGGCTCTTGCGGTTGAATGGCCCGTCCGGTGAGAGCACAGCATTGGGCTTGGTGGGCCGTGGCCGGGAAGCTGGCCCGAATATCCTCAGGACTGAGGGCAGCAGCCCCTTGAGAGCATGCCTCTAACCCCCAAAACCCTGAACTTTGCTGAATTTACTGAGCTTTAGGCGGTTTGGCAAAAGTCATTGAGAGGGATATAGTAGACCAAGTTTCCCCCTGATCCTTGAGTCCACCGCAACGGTTGCCGGGAAGTGAAGGGGGAAAGCGCTCGGGGGGTATTCCTCAGGGCTTTGCGGGATACCGCCTTCCTGCTCAGAGATAGGCAGGATGCGATCGCTTCTTTCCTGAACCATGTTCAGGAGAGTTCAGCGTGAATGTATCAGTGACGCAGGACATAACTCCAAAGAATTTCCCGTATGAGGGCCTGGTAGCCCCGATTTCCGGCCAACGCCTTCAGTCGCTGCTTCAGCTCACGTTCCAGCCGAATGCTGGTCACTTCCATCTGGGTCGTGGGAATGGGGGAATGGGCGCGAACGGGCATGCAGGGATCCTCCCTCGAAAAGCCTATACTACTCCTGTAGCATAGCTGGCTTACCGCCTGAGCGGGGATCCTGGCCTGGGTGAGATGGCCCAGGTCAAAATGGGCCTAAGCTGTGCAGCTCTAACCGCTGAGGCAACGTCAGTATCCTGATGGTATGGTTGAGTTGATCCCGTCCCGCCGTCGTGCCTTGGAGCATTTGCTGGCTCGTCTTGGATTCAGGGATCCGGCTTTGCTGGAACAACTGCGTTGGGATCTGCTGGATCAGGCTCTGATTCACCCTTCTCTGGATGGCCGACGGAACAACGATCGGCTGGAGTTGTTGGGGGATTCTGTCCTGCGAATTTTGGTTACGGAATTCTTGTTTCAGTCCTATCCCCATCTGTCGGTGGGAGAGCTGACCGCGATTCGCTCCGACCTGACCAGCGATGCTTACCTGGCAGAACTGGCGGATCTGCACGGCTTGGATCGCTACCTGGAGGTGGGATCCAGCTCGCAAAACGACTTGGCCGGGCGGGGTCGGCGGCTGGCGGATGCTTTCGAGGCTCTCCTGGGAGCCTTTTATCTCAGTTGGGGTATTTACACGCTGCCCAGGCTGCATCCCTGGCTGGATCCCTATCTACACCGACGAGTGGAGCAATGGTTCCAAGACCCCACTCGGCGCAACCCCAAAGCAGCCCTGCAAGAACTGACCCAACGCCTTTGGGGCAGCCTGCCGGAATACCGCCTGGTGGCCGCCCAGGAACATCCCCCCCATTTCACCATGGAAGTCTGGGGGCAAGGGCGGTGCTGGGGCCGCGGTGAAGGTCGCTCGAAAAAGGCTGCGGAAATGGCCGCCGCTGCCCAAGCCTACGAACACTTGCAGTCGGAGCAGACATGAGAGGCAGCCACCGCTACGAGTTGGCCAGTTGGTTGTTTTTGCTGGGGAGCAGCCTGTTTGCGGCGAGCGAGGTGATGACCTTGGGTAGCGACCCCCCTCCGTGGGATCCAGCAGCTCCAGCCTTTCTCAATCTCAAGGTTGTCCAAACCCTGCTGGGGATAGGAGCCAGCCTCCTGTTCGTCGTAGGTAGTGCTCTGTTCATCCTCGATGCCCGTCACCGCTGAGATGTGCACCCTACCCAAAACCACAGCAGCCCTTCTCCGAGAGCGGAGAGAGGCGAATAGATGAGAAGCTTGCTAATAAGGACTTCTTCCGGCTACGGGATCCGCAGGCGAGAGACTTTCTTCCTGTGGCAACTCTTCCGGCTCATTTGAAGAGCCATTCGGACCAGAGGAAAAAGATGGCTCTAGGTTGCTCGCGTCGGCAGAATCCATCCCCGGCAAAGCCAAAGAACCAGCAGCCTCGGTGGCCCGAGCATACAGCCTGGCTCGAACCTCTGCCTCCTGCTTGGGCTTCAGATAGAGGTTCTCCAGCAGCACCGCCATACCCGCCACCCACGGGGGGGCGATCACCGCCCCAACAATACCCAACAACTGGGTGCCCCCCAGCACCGCCAGCAACTGATACAAGGGCTTCACCCGCACCGAGGATCCCACCAACAGAGGATCCAACACATAAGTTTCCAGGTTTTGAACGGCAACATATAGGATCAGCACCCACAAAAAAGTCCAGCCCCCCTGCACAATCGCCACCACCAAGGCGGGCAGGGATCCCAGTACCGGCCCAATGAAGGGGATAAGGTTGGTAAACCCGGCGATCACCCCCAGCGCCAGAGCGAACTCCGACAGGCCGAGAAAGCGAAGCGAGACGGTGATCATCACGCCCAAAATGGCAGAGACCAGCACCCGCCCCTGGATGTAGCCCCCCATGCGCTGGGCCATCGGGTGTACCTGCTCAGCAAGCCGCTCATTCCAGGGATAGGGAAACAACTCCACCAAGCCCCGCACCAAGTCAGAGCCGCTCACCAGCATGTAGCCGGAAATGAAGAGGGTCAGCACCATGGTCAGCAGACCGCCCAGCAAACCGCGGGTGAAGTCGAAAGACTGCACCAGCACCCGTTGTCCCGAGCGAACCGCCCAGCTCATCAACGACTGAGGGTCGAGCAACTGGTTTAGGTAGTCCAGCGCCGCCGGATCCACCCCCGCCAGATCAGCAATCCAGGTGTCCACCAGCAGTTGCAACTGCTCCAGATAGAAAGGCAACCTCGCTAGCAACCGCTGGGTCTGAGTTACCACCGTTGGGCCAATGAGCAGAGCCAAGCCGGCAATCCCGGCAATTAAGCTCAAATACACCAGCACAACCCCCAGCCAGCGGGGGATGCGTAATCGCTCGGCCAGATCCACCAGGGGAGCCAGCGCTGCCGCCACCACCACCGCGATCATCACCGTCAGCACCAAGCTGCGCAGTTGCCACAGCAGCAACAACAGCATCCCTGTGGCCACCACCAGGGCTACGGAGGATACGGAGATGGTCAATTGTCTTCGGCTCATCATCTGGCTGGGTTCTCTTCAGGGGGGCGTTCAAGCCCCCCTGGGTAACAGATGGCTCTACCATCCTGGCCTGGCTTGGACGAACTTGCCAAATGCTCCTGGGCAAAGACCCCAAACCCAGCGCTTCAGATCCTCAGCAAAAACCCCGCCAGAGCTGAGCTACCGCAACAGTTCCCTCCGCACCGCTTCTGCATATTCCAGCAGCTCCGGGGATCCCGTGCCGGAAGCCCGCCACAACATCAAAGCGCTACCCAAATCGGAAGCGGCACCAGCCCTATCCTCTCCCTGGTAAGCGCGCGCCATACCCCGGTAGTAGTACACATCACCTTGGTAAGGCTGCAACTCAAGAGCTCGGCTGAAATCTTGAACGGCCAAATTGAAGTCGCAGATGCTGGCCCACATCAGGCCGCGATGGACATAGGCCTCGAAAAGATCGGCAGCACTTTGATTTTGCTTGGCCAGCTCAATCGCCAGATGCGACACATCAAACGCCGATTCCAGATGGCCTTGTTCGGCCCAGATGCGAGAGCGGATCAAGTGCAGTTGCGGGTTGTGATAGGCAATCCGATCCAGAGGAGACAAGGTTGCCAGAGCCTGCTCAGGTTCTTGCAAACGCTCGTGTTGGATTTTGGCCTTGAGCAAATAGGCTTCAGCCAGATAGGGATCCAAAGCAATAGCAATATCCAGATCCCGCAGAGCGGAGCGCATCAGGTAAGCAATGGCAGAAGCATGCTCCGGCTGCGGTAAAGCAGCAGGATCCTCCTGAGACTGACGCCAGAAGTATTGCGCCCGTTGCAGATAAAGTTGCGCATTTCCCGGCTCCTGCTGGATGAATTGGGTTAGCAGCGCCAGCTCATTGGGAACATCCGCCTGAGCAGAGAATGGAGAAAGGGTAGGATCCTGACGCCGAGGCCGTGCCGACAGGGCAGGGCTTGAGCTGGAACGGCCAACACCCCCGGCGGGCTGGGGAGCTGCCTGCTGTACCAGCAACTGATGAGCCTGCTGCTGGTGAGCTAGAGAGCGCTGCTCAAGCTGCTGTACCCGTTCTTGCAGCTGGGCTTGCCGCATGAGCCAAGATCCAGAACCTGCTTCATCTTCAAACAAGGCCTGGGATGAGGGCAGGGAGTGCTCCCAAGCTTGTAGAGAAACCTCAGTGACAGGACTCTGGCTCTTACGAGATGAGGTCAACCAGCCACCTTCGCCAATCAAAAACGGCAAAGACAGCAAACCCAACAAAGCCGAGCCGGAGAACAGAAGACTGGGCCTAAGCATGGATCCCACCCCTTGAAATAGCTTAGAAGTAAAGAGTTGCCTCTAAACTAGTTCGCCGCAGCCGCAGTGTCCAGAGTTTCGGCGATGCTTGCCCTGAGCCAAAACTCAGAAACTCTCCCCTAGGGGATTCTGCCACCCGCCAGATCCACCAACTCCACGCGGCGATTCTTCGCCCGGCCTTCCTCAGTGGTGTTGCTGGCCACAGGAGCAGAGAACCCCACACCAACCGGATAGAGTCGACGTTGCTCGATACCCAGCTGAACCAACCGGTTGACAACCGCCTCGGCCCGGCGCCGCGAGAGACCTAGGTTGTAGTCGAAGCTACCGGTTGCATCGGTATGACCGACCACGAGGATGCTGAGGTCGGTGCGCTCGCGCATCAGCTTGGCGATCTCGGCAAGGGTGGGCTCGGCAGCCGCTTCAATCTGATCCGAGTCATAGGCAAAGAGAATGCCGTAGAGGGCGATCCGGCCATCGCGGCTGATGGCTTGATTGATCTCGCCGCTTGTGATGCTTTCAACCAGCTCCAGGCGTTGCTGGCGGGGCTTGACATCGACGACATCCACTCGCCCCAGAGTAATCCCGGTCGGGATCTGCCCACTGCCGCGGGTGATCTCCCAGTCATCGGTATTGACCACAAAGTAGGCGCTCACGAATCGCTCATCGCCTTCGGGGGACTTGCCACGTGCGGCTAAATAGGCAGCAGTGTTTTCTCTGGCGTTTTGAAACGGCCACTGGGCCCGTTCTTCCGGCGTGCTGTAGGTGCCCTTCATATCCAGGATCTCGTCAGCAATCTGGTTGTTGTAGCCGAGGGTCTCAATCTCCTCCCCCAACCCGGAGAAGAGGATCTCAAAGCCGGACTCTTTCAGTTCGGTTTCGTAGTTGAGCAGCGCCTCAAGAGGGGCAACCCGCTCCGGCAGTCGGTAATAGGTCGTGATGCGACGCCCTTCGACAGTTTGAGACCGGTACGGCTGCACAGCTCCCATCGCGCCACTGAAGACGATTTTTTCAAGGGCTAACTTAAAGCGGTCGTAGTCGGCCTGCGATTGAAACACAATGCTGGATCCTGCAAAGCGCTTGAGCCCCGGAGGATCCGCCGTTCCGGGCAGATCGGCCCGAGCCAGCCCCGCCTGGACAAGTAGAGCTGTTAGCGTAGAGAAAATAAAACCTTGCAGGGCATGGCGCCGCAAACCCACGTAAAAAGGCATGGTTGTCTCCCAGGTCTCCGGATCCGTTCCGGGTTTTCTGCCAGGAGTTTACCCTAGAAGGGATCAGAAATGCATATGCATAAAGTTAAGGTCAAGGCAAACTTTGTAGTCATTTAGGATTGAGATGAGATGACTGGGGTACCAAATTCTTCTCGCTTGCTAGGACTAAAAGTTTGGGTATGGGTGGGATGTCCTAGAATAAAGGGGAGAGGGAGCAGGCCACCGTTTTCTTAGCAAGCTGCCGGTGGATACAGGAATGAATCGCGATCTATTGCCCCTGTTGATTGCATTGGCGGCTGGCTGTGGCCTGACTAGCCGCTGGCATCCCCAGAAGGAAGCGGTGTGGCTCTACCAGTTGAGCCAGCCGGTTACAGCGCCCCAGCCGGGGGTAGAGGTCTATGTCTTGGATCTATTTGAATTTGACACGCCCCCGGAGACTGTTGCTCTGCTCCAGCGGTCGGGTGCCCGCGTTGTTGCCTATTTTTCAGCCGGGAGTTGGGAAGATTGGCGACCAGACGCTGCGTTGTACCCGGAAAGCGTACTGGGCGCAGCCTACGAAGGCTGGGACAGAGAACGCTGGGTGGACATTCGCGCCCTTGACATCCTGGCACCAATCCTGAGCGCGAGGCTTGATCTGGCGGTGCAGAAGGGATTTGACGGTGTAGACCCGGACAACGTGGACGGCTACCTGAACCCCACCGGCTTTGCCCTCGCACCGGCTCACCAACTCCAGTTCAATCGCTGGCTGGCCCAGGAAGCCCATCGTCGCGGTTTGGCGGTCAGCTTGAAAAACGATCCTGAACAAGCGGCTGCTCTAGAGCCCTATTTCGACTTTGCCGTGAGTGAGTCCTGCTTTGCAGAGGGGTGGTGCGATCTTTGGCAGCCTTTCACGAAAGCCGGCAAGCCGGTGCTCGCCATCGAGTACACAGATGCCTTCACCGAAACTGAGTTCCTGCAACAGGTCTGCTCTGCTGTCCCGGCAGGTCTGCATGCTGTGCTCCACCGCAGGAAACTAGAGGGTTGGGGCGTGTGGTGTGGTGCGGGGATAGCTGTGCCAGGTGTAGCCAAAGATTTGGTTAGCCAGCCAAATCATCAAAGCGCTGATGACCGCCCTTTGGCGAGTTAACCTGGTGCCTGCAATGATGCCGATAGCAACAAAGGGCAGCGTACAGGTATAGGCGATATTGCTCAGGCAGCCAAGGGTGGTGAATAGGCTGGGCCAAGTCTTGGGTAGCCTGTAGCCAAATAGAGGCTGGGATTCGGCGAGGAGCTTCGGGAAGGGCTTGAACAAGCGGCTGTAGGCTGACCATAGGCTAATCTCCTGGGAAAAGATGGGCTTTTAGGGGACAATTCCTAAGCAGGTGCTCGTGGACAAGTTGTCCCGCTACTGGCGGAGTAACCCGCTTGTACCAGGTGCGGTCGCCAGAGTAAAAAACCACCGGTCGCTGTTGGCAAACTTCTAGACAACCTGAGGTTATGACCGGTACATCCAGGTTGACTTCTCGGCGGGCAGATTCCAGAGCTTCCACAACCGGTTGATAGTTGCGGGAAGGATAGCAACGGCTGGAGCGACAGACAGTCTGGATCCCCCACCTGCGGGGCTGGTTCTGGGGATTGAGACGGCGGTAGAGAGCGGCGCGGCTAACCCATCTTTTGCGGCGCAGCTCGGGTGGGGTCTTGCGGTAGGGGCCGCCTTGGTGCTCCTCCAGGCACAAATGCAGGTGCCAAGTTTCGGTGGCCACTGTCAGGTAGCCGTCGTAGAGCATGCACAAAGCCGTCGGCTTTTCAAAAGCCAGCTCCAGCACTCCTCCTTCCACCCCATGACCGAGTTGGATCTCGGCCCAGCGTTCTTGAAACAGCTCGTAGAGCAACGGCCCGAGACAATCAATGTGGGCAGGGATCCCTTCAGCGCCGTCGTCTGGAGCAGCGACGCAGTAACCAACTGGCGGCGGCCCGGTCGCCTTCATCCCATGCCAACCGCTCCACGGCCACCATCACCATCGAGGTGATCACAGCTTCACTTAAATGGCGAGAACGCAAATGCTGCACGGCTGAAGTGGCGGCCTCCAGGTCGCGTCTGCGAATGGCGCGGAGCAGCTCATCAGACATAGACCAAGCCAACGAGCCTCACTTCCTTTCTGCCCCCTTTCTACCCCAAGAGCCAGAAACTTCCCCTTTCCTTCACCTGCTTGTCAGATAATGCAAAAGTTCGTTTTACTTTCACGAAATATCTCACAAGATGTCTCAGGAATTGTTACACTTTTTGCCCCTGAGCCGACTAGGCATGTCAGACAGCAGGGAGGACCGCAGGGGAGCACGGGATCCCTTTGATAAGCCGCTCCATTTCTGCTTGTAAATCTTGGGTGAGGGCTTGTACGGCTTGTCGGCGGTTGGCCTGGTAGGCGGGCCAGCGTTCGGAAACCGAGAGGGGATCCCCAATGCTGAAACGCGCCAGGCGGGGGCCCAAGCGGGGGGGAGCAGTTCCGACGGGATTTTCTCCTTTGATCCAAGCCAGCAGACTCCAGAGGCGCAGGGCGGTTTCCGCCAACTCGTCTAGACTCAAACTGGGCTGCTCGGGCATGGGGCGCACCGCAAACACCATCAAGGTTTCCGCCAAGCGCATGTGCCAGAGGTGAAAACTGGCCTCAGCAGCCACTCGATTGGCCAGCCCCCTTTCCAGAGCCGAGAGAGCAGCAATATCGGCAATATCTTCGCGGTAGATCCAGGCCCAGCCCGCCTGTTCGATGCGGTGCCGCCGCTCGATGAAGTCTCCCTGGGGCTCCAGACCAAAATGCTGCTCGGCCACGCGCAGGGCCAGATCCGATAAGCTTTGAAGACGCGCCAACAGATCCCCCTCTTTAACTTGGGCTCTATCTGCAGCAGGAAGAGCAGGGGCATAGAAGCGCTCATAGAAGGTCTGCATGACCTGGAGCAGGTGTTCTCCCAAGCGAAGGATACGGGCCAGCAAAAAGGCTTGACCGGCGTGAGCCGAGCGCGTGGGCGGCAGCTTGCAATCGGCCTCCATGCGGCTGAGCAATCTATTCAGAGCGGCACTGGGATCCCGCAGGTAGGAATAGCGAAGGCCTACCGGCAAGATCAGCACCTGCTCTGGCCGTCCCGCCTTGTGCAGATCCTCCACCGCCCAAAAGCTCATCTGGGCTACCCCCGGCTCCAACGGGTTGAGAAGACTGCTCATGCCGTTGATCGTCCCTTCTGGAGCTACCGCCAGCGGATATTGGCCCGATACAAACTGCTCACGAGAACTTTTTAGCCCTGCCCGATCCAGACGGCCTCGCAAAATCGGGATCCCGCCCAAGCGCGGCAAGCCCCAACGGGCAACGGATCCCAGCCACAGAGGTAGGCCGCGGTCATAAACAAACAAAACGTGGGGTCGGCCCCGAAAGCGGATCCCCTGGCGTTGGGCCACCTGCGGCAGAAGATGGGCAAACAAGTACATCAAGCAGGGGGGATCATCCAGGGTCGGGTGTCGAAACGCCACCAGCAGGCGAATCTTGCCCGCCTCAAACTGCTGATAAAGCTGAGCCAAACGCTCTCCCCCCTCCACTTCAACGCGAGGGATCCCTTTGGTCCATCGCAACCAAAAGGGCAAGCCTGCTTGAGCAAAACGAACGACCCAAGGCGTCAATCGCGGTGGCAAAAACTTGAGGGGTGGCTGAACCTTCTGTTGCATAGGGATCCTTATCTAGGGTCAGCAAGATCGGTGAACCTAGGCTTTGGATCCCATCTTAAAGAGGGCAAGGCAAGAAGAAAGCCACACAGTGACAGTTCGTCAACTGGATCCCTTCTCCTCACTCCCGGCCCGGCAGCGGCTCAAGCCCCAGCAGTTTTTTTCCGGCGACCGCGAGTCGCTTTGGGGGAAGCTTCTTTACTTGGGGTTGACTCCTCCACCACCTGGCCGTTTAGCACTTGCTTGAGGTGAATGTGCTTGTAACCCAGCTGAATCTCAAACTCATCCCCAGGCTTGAGATTCATTTTTTCGGTGTAGGCCGACCCAATGATCAACTGCCCATTTTTGTGGACGCTGACCCGAAAGGTTGGTTCACGACCGCGCTTGTCTCGGCTGGAACTTGGGCTGAGACTCAGACCTTTTGCCGCCAGCACCGCGTCATAGAACTCATTCAAGTTGACGCGAGGCTTGTTGGTCTTGGTCATGGTTACATAGCCACATCGCTTTGCCGTTTCTCGGCGCGGAAGATGCCCCAACGCTTCGACCTTCTGGAGCAGAGCCTTCCCGGTTAAAGGTTGTGGTGGTATATCTGACATTTTTTAATGTCCTACATCCTTCTCTTAAGATCATACCCTTGTGATGTACTCCTGCAACCGAAAGTCTGAGACTTTTTTGAAGACAGGTTTTTCTCTTGTTCCTTGAGCCAGCAGCTCCGAAGGAAAAACCTCGTCTCCCTCAAGAGGTGTTCCTGCCCTTGCCAAAAGGTGATGGGGGCAAAAAGAACTCAAGCCCTGAAGAGTGCTGGGGCTTTTGTGGATGGAGCTGACAAAAGATCGCCTTGGGGGTAGTACCGCGGTGTAGATCCGACTCACCGCTTTCTACAGCCTCATCCCCACTCGTCGGCTGCCCCAAACTCTGATCACAGCCAGAAAACAGGCTCGACTTTCCAAAAAACCGCCGCTGAGATGGTGATTGCCTTGCGCAAATCGGTCGAAAAGACAGCCAGAGCGGTGTGAAGCTGGATGCCATCAGACCTAGGCCAGCGGGCATTTTTATCTCTTGGCAGAGGCCGGCTACATCTGAGTAATGGCTGAGGGATCCCCTCTTCGGCACTTCTTCAGATGGGAGCGCAGTGAGCGCGAGTTGCCCAAAGCAAGTTATTCATTCAGGATCCACTCGATTGGCTGCCGCTGAGACAACGATGAGTGGCAAGCTCACCAGCAAACAAAAGCCCCATTGCTCCCAAGACAGGGGTGCTGTGTCGAAGATAATGTTGAACAGGCTCCACTGGCTGAAGAGGATCTGCAGCAGGATGGCCGCCCCAATGCCGATGGCAATGGCTGCTGTATCCATGAGGCGCTCATGGCGCTCCAATTGGCTGGCACGTCCACGGCCCAACAGGGTAGGAATGGCCTGGCTGAGGCTGAGCAAGTAGAAGATGCGACCGATCACCAACGCTTGGATGGCCATGGTGCGGGCCAGGTTAAGGTTGCCAGTGGTTTGTTCGATGTATTCAAAAACCCCGAAGATCAAGATCCAGTTGAACACGGACACCAGCAGGATGCGCTGCAGCAGCCTAGGAGAGAGCAAGTTGGCCTCCGGATCCCGCGGTGGGCGAGTCATCTCTCGGCCTGTGCTCGGCTCAAAGGCAAGAGGCACCGTCATGGTGATGGAGTTGATCATGTTTAGCCACAGCACTTGAATGGCCAGAATGGGGAGCTGGCGGTTGAGCAGCACGCTGAGGAGAATCGTCATCGATTCCCCCCCGTTCACCGGCAGGATGAAGGCAATGGCTTTGAGCAGGTTGTTGTAAACCGTGCGCCCCTCCTCAACGGCTGCCTCAATGGAGGCGAAGTTGTCATCGGTCAGGATCATGTCGGCAGCAGCTTTGGCCACTTCGGTGCCGCCTCGCCCCATGGCAATCCCCACATCTGCTTGCTTTAGGGCCGGAGCGTCGTTGACGCCATCGCCGGTCATGGCCACGATCTGCCCCCGCGCTTGCAGAGCTTCCACCAGGCGCAGCTTTTGCTCTGGCACCACCCGTGCGAAGACGGATCCCTCATTGGCGGCGGTAACAAACTCCTCTGGGCCGAGCTGCTCCAGATCCCGGCCGCTGTAGGCTTTTACCGGTTTGCCACCCCCCAGGCCCATCTGCTCGGCAATGGCTTGAGCCGTGAGCACGTGGTCGCCGGTGATCATCTTCACCTGGATCCCGGCACTCTGGCAGGCGCGCACGGCGGCAATGGCCTCTGGCCGCGGCGGGTCAATCATTCCCTGCAAACCGAGGAAGATTAAACCCTCCTGCAGATCTGGGTGATCCACCCGAGTTTGGCTGCTGGGGACGGTTTTTTGGGCAAAGGCCAGAACTCGCAGCCCCTGCCGTGCCAAGGCCTCCACCTGCTGGCGAATCCGCTCCTCTTCCAGAGGCTGGATCTCCCCCTGGGATCCCATCTGGCTGCGGCAGCGGGGCAGCAGGGCTTCCACCGATCCCTTGACGTAAATGCAATGCTCCTCCGGCCCCAATCTGTGTAAGGTAGCCATGTACTGAAACTGGGATTCAAAGGGGAGGGTATCTAGGCGAGGGCGGCAGCGCTGCAGATCTTCTCGATCCAAGCCCCCTTTCTGAGCCGCCACAAGCAGAGCCGCCTCGGTGGGATCCCCTACCACCTCCCACTGGCCGTTGTCTTTGGGTTGCAGACGGGTGTCATTGCAGAGGCAGCCGGCCAAGAGACAAGCCTGTAACGCCAGCAGCCGCTCCACTTCCACTGGATCACCCCCCTCCTGGGCCAGGATTTGTCCCTGAGGACTGTAGCCACTGCCCGTAACTTGGTAGAGCTGGGATCCGGCGTAGATGGCCTGCACCGTCATCTGGTTTTCCGTGAGGGTGCCGGTTTTGTCAGAGCAAATTACCGTAGCGCTGCCCAGGGTCTCCACCGCCGGCAGCTTGCGGATAATGGCGTGGCGTTTTGCCATGCGGGAAACCCCAATCGCCAAGGTTACAGTGACTACCGTCGGCAAGCCTTCGGGGATAGCACTCACCGCCAGCGCCACTGCCGCCTCAAAAACACTGGCCGCCCCCTGTCCCTGAGCCAATCCCACCAAAAAGGTGAGCCCGGCCAAGCTGAGGATGATCCTGAGCAGCATGAGGCTGAATTCCTCGAACTTGCGTGTTAGGGGAGTTTGCAGGGATCCCCCCTTTTCGACCAACTCCGAGATACGGCCTGTTTGAGTCTGGTTGCCAATGGCCACCACCACCCCTGCTCCTTGGCCGAAGGTAACAAAGCTGCCGGCATAGGCCATGTTCTGGCGGTCCGCAAGAGAAGTCTCCTCTGGCAGGGATCCCAGCCGTTTTTCCACCGGCACCGACTCTCCGGTCAGGGCCGATTCATCCACCTGCAAGTTGCGCACGCTCAGCAAGCGCAGGTCGGCGGGCACCTTATCTCCCGAGCTCAAGAGCACCACATCCCCCGGCACCAGCTCCCGCGAGGGCACCCGCAGTTTTTGCCCATCCCGGATGACCGTGACCTCCGTCACCACCGACCGAGCCAGAGCGGCAATCGCTTCCTCCGCTTTGGACTCCTGGATGTAGCCGATGAGAGCGTTGATTACCACCACCGCCCAGATCACGATGGCATTGCGCCAGGATCCCAAAAACGCCTTGACCGCCCCGGCAACCATCAAGATGTAGAGCAAGGATTGGTTGAACTGCTGCAGAAACTTCACCCAGGCCGGGGTAGCCGCCTTGGCCTTTAGCTCGTTGGGGCCATATTGCTTCTGCCGCTGGATCACCTCAGCTTGAGACAGACCCCGTTCCAGAAGCGCCGCCAGAGGCAGATCCACTGCAACGATTTGGCGGGCAACTTCCTCTTCGGGCAGGGCGTGCCAGGGAGCTGCCGGCAATGAGTCAGGGGAGACGGATTTTGCCATCGCAGGTCTCTAGTTGAATCGCAACAGAACTTGAAAGCCAGCCGTGAATTCAACGGCAAATCCCTCGTACAGTCCACAGCCTAGCCGACGCCGCCTACCCCCCAGAAGTGCCGCTGTTCCCCCCAGCGTCAACAAAGCCTAGTACCCAGGAATGCTGGGGAAGGGAAACCACCTGTCCAGTTGTTCTGTCGGGGGTCGTAGACCTAGACAAGTGGCGTGGGGTAGGAATACCCAACCGCGAGGTAAAGACTCCATCCCGCTGACGCCAAGGGAAGCCCGCGCTCTGTCCGTAGGACGAGCGCCGGGAGGATGTCACGAATGCTAGGTTGTGTTGATCTTTCATTTGAGCCAAAAGAGAGCACTGACGAGATAGAGAAAACTCAAGAAGTTCCTGGCCAATTTGTCAAAACGAGAACA